>JAIRYX010000333.1 GCA_031267635.1 Planctomycetaceae bacterium | reverse complement strand
TCACTTTTGACAGAAAATCTTTCCGGCAAAGTAAAAAAATCATTTCTCATAAGATCTAACGACCCGCAACATCCCAACATACTTTGTTCTATTCAGGCGGAAATCATCAAATAGGGATGTAAGCAAAATCACGAAAGAAGAATTTGAGAGCGAATTATACTCCTCACACTGGAACATTCAGTTTTTATTAAAAAAGGGACTTTGAGGACGTGATGAACGATCAACACTGGTTTTGAAAATTCGGTTTTTCAGACAGGACAGTGTCCATCATTCATCTTGTCCCCCAAGTCCCTTTTTAGAAAAGAGAAAAATCACTGTTCAAACGTTTTGGGGTCGGTGGTTTCAATCGTAACGTTGCCTCCGGATTCTGGAATTGTGATTTTCACCGGACATTTTGTCGTCCATGTTTTGGGAACCAGTATCGGCATTGCGGCGATTTCTTTTGCGGCTTTTTCACGACGCGCCGTGATTTCGTCCTTACTCAATGTCGCCATTTCTTCTTGTGTCAGTTCCGACGATGTTTTCGGCGTGTGAGTAATCACAGCATTGTATTTTCCGGTGGGTGCGCCTGATTGGGAAAAAGTGTTCAACAATGTTTTCATTTTTGCCGTGCCGGTTGCGTCAGTAAACGCGGTCACGAGATAAGACGCGCTGATTTCAGCGGGAATCAGCGAAACGGACGCGCCTTCGACCGGCTTACCATCGGTGGTAAGTTTCACCTCAAACGAAACTACTTTTTGAGGAAAACCTTCGGGAAGTTTCGGAGTACATGCGGTTTGGGCAAGAATCGCAATAAACAATAGACTAAAAATTATGTCATTTGTCTTCATCATAAAATCCTTTCATTTTTTAACATTTCAACAGAATTTGTGTTACTTTCATAAGCAAAATAAATGAACGTTACAAATACGTCACACGCTTGAAAATTCGTTTTGATACTCCTCGTACTTGAAAGTTCAGTTTTTAAGACAGTGTTGATCGTGCGTCACGTCCCCAAAGTCGTCCTTTTGGTCTCTAACGTCCCTTTTTCATGAAAATCAAATTTTAAGACGTGAGGAATAGAAAAACGACAGAAAAAAATGTCGAGGCAAACGTTGCCGTTACTCTGAACCGAGCGGCAAGTACCGCCTCGACAAATTTTGCTCTGCGTTTTCATCATATCCGTAAGTTTCACTGTGTGAATCCATCACGGAATGGCAACCGATTCGCCTCCGATAGCGGAACCCAATGCGCCCCAAACGCCCCAAATTGATGTTCCCGCTTCTTCGTGGCTTTTCGTGATCGCAGACGCATCCGATTGCCCGCTTGTTAATGTGTTAATCGTATCTGAAATAAAGTGAACGGAACCATCGCCGTAAAGTCCGTTGATACCGCTGGTGTGATTGCTGGACGGCGTGTTCAAAACCATTTGACCGCCCCAATCTTCTCCCGCGCACGAAGCCGTATTAGGAGCCATGACAGTTGAAAGACCATTCACGCTGGTATCGCCGCTACCCCATTGAATACCGGCGCTGTTTCCGGCTGGTGTCGCATCTGTTTTCTGGGATTCCGTAATACATTGAAGCCGTGTTGCCGTTTGGTCGCGGTTCCACGAACTACCAATTTTCACGGTTCCCGCTTTCGGTCTTGTGGAATTATATTGCCCGCGTGAAGCTTGAAGACCGATACGCTCGCTTATGGCAATCGTATTGGAAAGACCGTCAGAAATTCCGCCAAATCCTTTGAACGACAAGCGAAGCCCGAAAAAGCCGCGAGGACAAGCGTAAGCGGAATTAGTACTGTCATTGCAAGTCCTGCTGTTATCTCCATTGGTAATTGTGTCACCGTACATAACGTGATAGTTGTTACGTCCATGATTGTCGGCAGCGGAGATAGGAACCTCGCCGGTGTTGGTTGGACACACAAAAGCGTCTTGAGTTTTTCCTGATACATCAGACGGGTAATTCTGGAAAGCTCCACAATCAAGTTTATTGGCAATCTGGTCGTAAACCGCCTGAAGCTCAATATAGGGACACAGTTTAACCATCGCACTAAATCTACGGCGGTCGCTGTGGGTGTGGTTTTCAAACGCCGACATTCCGGCAGGTATCGCTTTGGTTGCGTCATGGTAATTATGGATCGCAAGTCCAAGCTGTTTCAGCTTGTTGCTACACTGCATCCGCCGCGCCGCTTCGCGTGCAGCTTGAACGGCAGGCAAGAGTAACGCAATCAAAATCCCAATGATTGCAATCACAACTAAAAGTTCGACCAGCGTAAACGCTCGGCGAACAGAAGATCGTTTTCCAAATCGGGCAGAAATGCTCGCAATAATACGGGCAAAAAAGAGTGAAATCGCACGTAAAATACGGTATTTTAGCCATATTGCGTACCCCCCCCCCCCACAATATTCTGACACAATCCGAGAAAATTAAACGCTTTGTTTAGCTTTTTCATCGCTGAAACCTCTTCAGTTTAGTTTTTTGAATTTGAAAGACAAAAATTACCGTTAATTTTAGTCTAACAATTAATTTTATTAATAACCATCATACACCAAAATTCGGAATCTGCAAAGGGGAATGTGGGAGATTTTGAAATTTTCTTGAAAATTTCAAAATCTTTTTTCCCGCTCAAAAAAAGGACGTTAAGGACAAAATACTTGGTAAAATTTAAGAATCCGTTACTACCTCTACCAATATGTCGTCTTTAGCGGAATGGAATATTATTTGTTACAGAAAACACAAGCGTATCAAAAAAACAAGTAAAAACTCGCTGACAACTGAATAGTTGCAAAAAATCAACAATCAAATAGAGCATTTTTATTTATTGCTCTTGAAAAAAATCCGCCTCCTAATAAAATAGGAAATCTTGAAAATGTTAAGTCAATTAAAAATTACTATCTCCACTTTATAAAGTAAGGAATAATTGTTGTGAGTCAATCCAGTCAATCACTGCCGGGAACGCATAAGTCTAGTGACCAACAGATATTAAGTGGAGCGGATATTGTTGTTCGCTCGCTTGTTCAGCATGGCGTTACGAATATGTTCGCGTATCCGGGCGGTTATACCATTCCGTTGCACCAAGCGTTGACTCGTTATCGCAACAAAATTCGTGTGATACTTCCGCGTCATGAACAGGGCGGCGGCTTCGCTGCACAGGGAATCGCACGTTCAACTGGCGAATTGGGGGTTTGCATGGTAACAAGCGGTCCTGGAGCGACTAACCTTCTGACTGCTATCGCCGACGCGAAACTCGATAGCATACCATTGCTCGCGATTTGCGGACAGGTTAACACAAATTCAATCGGATATGACGCATTTCAGGAAACGCCGATTACTGAAGTTTGCCGAAGCATTACAAAACATCATTGCCTTATTACGGATGTCAAAGATACAGCTCGTTTGATAAAAGAGGCAATTTATGTGGCAACAACAGGCCGTCCCGGTCCGGTGTTGGTTGATATTCCGAAAAACGTGCAAATTGCGCAATATGCGGCAGATTTTGATGTTCCGATGAATCTTCCCGGCTATAACGGCGAACTTCGACAAGCGACCGACACGGAAGTCAAAACAGTTGCTGATGCGATTCGTACCGCGAAACGTCCGGTGCTGTGTGTCGGCGGCGGAGTGATTGTAGCAGAAGCGGCGGCGGAACTTTTAAAACTGGTAGAAAAAACACAAATTCCTGTGACAACAACGCTAACGGCATTGTCATCGTTTCCGCGAGAACATCCGCTCAGTTTAGGAATGCCCGGAATGCACGGTTCAGTTTACGCAAATTACGCCATCGCGGAATCGGATCTGCTCATTGCGATTGGTGTACGATTTACAGACCGAGTGACTGGCAAAGTGAGTGAGTTTGCAAAAAATGCGACGATTATACACGTGGACATTGATCCATCAGAAATCAACAAAATCAAACAGGCAAACGTGGCGATTGTTAGCGATGCGGCGTACTTTTTAACGAAATTAAACCGCGTCGTCACTCCGTCCGACGCCGACTTGACGCATTGGCACGCAAAAATCGACGACTGGAAAAAACGTTACCCTTTGCATTACACGACAAATCCTGCTCATATTGTGCCGCAACAGGCAGTTGAGGAACTTTGGAAAGCGACAAAAGATCGCGACACAATTATCACGTCCGGCGTAGGGCAACATCAGATGTGGACGGCACAGTTTTACAAATTCAAAACGCCGCGGACATGGCTGACAAGCGGAGGACTCGGCACGATGGGCTTCGGACTGCCCGCCGCAATGGGTGCCAAAGCCGCGAATCCCGACAAATTGGTAGTCAATGTGGACGGCGACGGTAGTTTGCAGATGAACATTCAGGAGATGGGTGCGTGTTTTTGTGAAAAACTTCCGGTCAAGGTGATGTTGCTAAACAATCAGCATCTCGGCATGGTTGTGCAATGGGAAGATCGTTTTTATGCGTCGAATCGCGGCAATACTTATTTGGGACCAATCGACCACCCGGAAGTCACGGGACAAGGCGTCGGTATCGGACCGGAAGAGCGTTATCCCGATTTTTGTGAAATCGCTCGCGGTTACGGCTGGCAATCGCGATTAGTTTCCCAGCCGGGAGAACTCGCCGATGCGGTGCGTGAAATGATAGAATCAGACGCTCCGTTTTTGCTCGACGTAACCATACCGTATCAGGAACATGTCTTACCAATGATTCCCGCCGGAGGAACCGTGCAGGACATTATTCTGGGATGACACGAAATTTTAGAATCATCAGTCAGCAGATTTCACAAATGAAGGCAGATATTGTAAATACAACCATAGAACACGCAGAATAACGGAACAAACAGATGAAATTTTGTTTTCATTAAACAAAGGGACGTTAAGGACAAAAGAAACTTTGGGAACAGGATTTGTTATTAAAATTTCGCTGATTGTTTCGTTTTTTGGGGGACAATATTTGAAAACGCAATAGAAAATTGGGGTGTAATTCGGGCTACTACTGAAATTTTATAAATAAGGGCTACAATAATATTTTCCGGTAAGATTAACAGTAGTTACCCAGTTGCCGTGTGGATACTACACGACAATCAACTGAATAGTTACCAGGATTCTATTTCCGTCGTGAAAAGGACTGAACTTGCCAGAAATTACATTCGCAAACGAACACAAAACACTTTTCATAAAATCCGGTACGACCGTTCTGGAAGCGGCGCGGTTGGCAGACGTTGCGTTGGAGTCGCCGTGCAACGGGATAGGAAAATGCGGCAAATGCAAAGTAAAAATCCATTCGACAAATGTACTTGCCTGCCAAACCTTCATTACGCAAGATACAACCGTCTGTATCGAAAGTAAAGAACAAGAAAACCGGACATTAAAAATTTTGTCTGGCGGTCAAAGTTTTTTTTATCCGTTGAAGCCGTTTGTTTCAAAGCGATTTGATGGCGAAAAAACAGTCGTTTACGGCGGCAACAACGTTTTAACAACGGAACTGGGCGATACGACAAATCTTTCTTACGGAATCGTTGTGGACATTGGAACGACAACGCTTGTTATGTCGCTCGTTAATTTGTCCGACGGAAAAGAAGCCGCGTCCGAAAGCCGACTGAATCCGCAAAGTGCATACGCACAAGATGTTCTTTCACGAATCTATTTCGCAAGCGACGACAACGGTTTGATAACGTTGCAAAATGTGCTGATGGACGCGCTCAACGAGATGATAAAAAATCTGGCGGCAAAAGCGGGAATCCGCACGAATTCTATTTACGAAGTCGTTTACAGCGGTAATACCGCCATGCTTCATCTGGCGTGCGGAGTGAACCCGAAACCGCTGGGACAATATCCTTATGTTTCGCAAATTCAAGGCGGCGAATACGTTTCCGCGTTGCGGCTGGACATTTCATCTTTCGGTAAGATTTATTTGCCGCCGATTATTTCATCGTTTGTGGGTGCGGATATTACGTCCGGCATTTTAGCATCGCAATTATATGAATCCCAAGAAACGGTGTTGTTTATTGACGTCGGCACAAACGGAGAAATGGTATTGGCGAGAAACGATTGCTTAATAGCAACGTCAACGGCGGCAGGACCGGCGTTTGAAGGGATGAATATCGCGTGCGGAATGCGTGCGGGAAACGGCGCGGTGGAAAGTTTCAGCATCGCAGACGACGGCAACGTTTCTCTTCAAGTCATCGGCGGCGTTCCTGCTGCCGGCATTTGCGGAAGCGGTTTATTGGATGTTGTCGGCGAGTTGGTCAGAACAGGAATCATCGGGAAAAACGGAAGGTTTGCGTCCAAAACAGCGATAGAAAGATTGCGGGAAAAAGACGGAAAAAAAGCGTATTTTATCGCAGACAACGTGTATTTGTCGTCCAATGATATTCGTCAAGTTCAGCTTGCGAAAGGAGCGATTCGTTCCGGTATCGTATCGCTTTTAACAACATTGAATTTGACGGCAAATGATGTCAATCGCGTTGAGATTGCCGGTTCGTTTGGCTATCATCTGAACGAAAAGAGTTTATTGAACGTCGGCTTACTTCCGCCGGAGTTGAAAGCGAAAGTCAAGTTTGTCGGCAATACCGCGCAATCGGGCGGCACAGCGTTTTTGCTAAATATGGATTTTCGAGAAAAAATGCGGCAAGTTGCCGCCGATGTTCAAAACATAGAATTGTCAAACAGCAAAAATTTTCAGGATTTGTTTGTCGATTCGTTGAGCTTTTGAGATGAGACGCGAGAGTTTTTGTGACTCATGATCTAAAATATCAGGGCATAAGGGCGCGATTGGGGGGGCTATATCCAAAAGTATTCCCACAAATATTGCGCGGTGCTTTTCAAGAGTTTTTTGATAGTGGAAGGTAGTTTTTTGATTTTTCTGGGGTCGTCGTTCACGAGGTCTAACAAATCGACGATTCTTA
>JAIRYX010000324.1 GCA_031267635.1 Planctomycetaceae bacterium | reverse complement strand
ATCGGGCTTGTTTGTGTTGATAAGAATCGTCGATTTTTTAGACCTCGTAAACGACAACCCAAAAAAAATCAAAAAAATACGTGCCACTATCAAAAAACTCTTGCAAAGCACCGCGTAATATTTGTGTTAATACTTTTGGTAATAGTAACATTTTCCGGTAAAGTGGACTGTAGTTATCCATTGCCGTGCGGATTTATTTGGCTCAGGTAACTAAAGTTATAGTATTTTATCAATCAATCCCTTCCCAAAATGCGAAATAAGCAGAAAATTCTTATCGTTCGTTTTCAATATCGAAACATTATTGCCGTATTCATAGCGAACTCGTGCTTTGGCAATACGAATCGTCTCTTGAATAGTCAGTTTGAGTTTCTCTTCGCCGATACGTTTCCGCCATCGCGAAAGTTGCAATGAATCGCAAGGTTTACGCGGTTGCAAATAAGTTTTGCCGCTAAAATATTGCCAATAAGGATTCTCAACCCAACGAGCAACCAATTCCTCGTCCGAAAGAGCATACATTTGAGAAACAGAAGTGAAACCATGCGTCGTGAGCGGGATGATATTATGAATCGTATTGGCGATCAAACATGTTCCAATCAATAAGATGTGCGATCTTAACGAGTTCGTGCGTTTCGTAGAGGAAATCATCGAGACGACGATTGAACATGTCGGACTGACCGGATTTTTGAGAATTGGAAAGTAGACGCTTTTTTAACCTATTTTTGATAAAAATTGCAAGTTTTGGAACAAAACACACGGATAAAATGGAAATAATGTTGCAAATGATAACACACACTTTGAGTAGGACAAACCGTTATTTTAGCATTAAAATAATTTTTTCAGGAACGACTGGTGTGAGGAGTATACCGATCCCCAAAATCACCGGATAAATTCCCAGAACATCCAGGGCGGTTTTGTGTTTGATTATCGTTGTAATATCACTTAACTTCCTAAATTATCTAAAATCAATAACCAGATTTGAGATTGTCAGCTTTTTTGTAAAATTTTGGGACAATTTGGAAAATTCCTCTTGCATCATTCGCAACAAAAAGTGATAATGCTTTGTTGTTGCTCTCATTGGTGAGAAATTTTTGTGACATTCTGTTTCCTTGAAATAAAAATACAACTTGACATAAAACGTAAAATATTCCAAGTTGTTATAATGAAATCAGTTTGGGAATTTCTCAAAGCAATCGAGTCATTGGTCGATTGAAATGATGATAGTTTTGGGCTTTTGAAGATATTTCTACAAGAAAAACATACTTACAGTTTGCATAGCTTGTACAAATTGACACAAGAGAACAAAAAGCCGTTTTTTTGAAAAAATTTGGAAAACCCCCATCCGAATTTTCATCAGTTGCGTATTAATCTCTATGCGAGGAAAACGCAACCAAGCGATGACCAAAACAGTCGTGGAAATCAGGTTGCACCGCCTCCATGATTTTGGTTTTTGATAAGAGAATTTTAACTGATCTTGCTTCTTCAATTAAAAAACAGTGAGACAAAATATTACCTGGGAGAATAAAAATGAATATTTCCGGTTCGCAATTTGTTCATGGTTCGCATTCCGTTTCGGCTCCGCATTCTGCTGTCAAATCGCAGCAAACTCTGGCGTCGCAAAAACTTATGTCGAAATACGACACTGATAAGATTACGCTTTCCCATGCGGCGCAACAAGCTCAAACCGCTCGCGAAACCGGTTCAGACGAAGTTCGTTACGATCTGGTTAACCGGATTCGTTTCGAGATTGCCGCTGGTACCTATGACACAGATGAAAAAATGGACGCCGCTCTTGAAAAAATGCTTGTCGGCATCGGCGATTGAAATTCCGTATGCTTTACACGGCAGGAAATTACCTTGGTTTCGAGGAAAAACGATTACCGCCTAAAACTTTGTGCGCGAAGTATAAAGTGTAATTTCTGTCCGTGAAAGTATTTCACCACAAAGCTTTTTATCTGTGGAATATCGCGGTAATAACTAACGGGGACTTCTAAAAACCTCATTTTCAACACACGGGATTGTTGAAAAATAAGGGCTTACGAATATTTTGGGAAGGTTTTTAGAAGTTCCCTAACGATTTCCATATGTTCTTCTCAAAAGTTAATCTTGTGGAAATTTTGTTATTTTTTCGCACGAGCCGAGCTTATTGAGTTCAAAATTTAATTCTTTCGTGGAAATCTCCACTGTTTGAGTCGGTTACTGTTTTCAATTCTTGCGCGACGGAATGAGCTGACGTTTGGGGAGAAAATTTTTCCTTCCCAATAGAAAAAAGATCAGTTTATTGTAAAATGTTCAGCATGAAGCGGGACGGTAGCTTGGAACGTTCCAAGCGGGTGAAATCTCAAAGCGATTCGGATGTTTTCGCGAAAGTTCGCGGCTTTGGGGGATTAATGATCTTGTCGAAAAATAACTCCTCGCAATGACGTCCACAAAGAAAGGATTCGCGCCATGTCGCGGCATTCTTCGGTTTCCATTCGGAAAAAAATCAAGCTCGTCTTAATGCTGTTGCTTTTCCTACTGCTGATTCTGGCGGGAACAGGAATTGCGGCGGTGCGGCTTTATCGGGATTCCGTGTTGTTCATCAGTCGGCGTTCCAGCGAATTGCCGCTTGCGGCGGAGTTATCTCATCAGATTTCGCAAATGCAACGACAGGTGGAATCGCTTCAGGAATCGCAAAAAGAACGCGAAACGTTTCTTAATCGCTACCGTTTTACGATTGGCGTCTCCGATCCAACGCTTCATAAAGAGATACTCGGTCAGAATCAAAAGCAATCGTTTGTCTCGAATTTAAAGATATTGCGGACGCTGGAACGGAGTTGCGAGCGGATGTTGCGTCATGAACAGCCGGATGTACCGGAAGACCGTTTGGCGGAATGGCAAAACCTTCGTGAAATTGCCGTTGTGTTAGATGACGTTGAATTTCGCGGAGATGATCCGGCAAAACTGAACGATACGGCAACGCTGAAATGGTTGAGCGAAAAACTCGACGAAATCAGCTTTCATTCGCGGAAGTTTCTCGAACGGCAACAATCGCAACTCACGGATTATGCCGGTAATATTAAATCGCAATACCGCATCTTTCTCGGTATCGTTGTTACTGCGGCGGTGATTTCGGCGGCAATTCTTTTCATCTTATTGCGGTTGATGTTCGCGGGGATTTTCTATCCGCTTCAAACGCTGGTTTCCGGCGCTCAAATGGTGGCGCAAGGACGTTTCAACTATCGAATCAAACTAAATGCGAAAGATGAAATGACACAGCTTGCCGAAGCGTTTAATCAAATGACGGAGCGGTTCGAGACAATACGTAATGATCTCGACGCGCAAGTGAAAGCAAAATCAAGCGAACTCGTGCGGACAGAACGTTTAGCAAGCGTCGGTTTTTTAGCGGCGGGAGTCGCGCATGAAATCAACAATCCTCTGGCGTCAATTGCCATGAGCGCGGAATCGTTACAACGGCGTATGTTGCCGATCCTTGAGCAAGCTCAACAACACCCGAAGGCGAATCCGCAAAACGATCCGGTGCAAAACTCCGACCGCGATGTGATTGAACGCTATCTTGCGATGATTCAAGAAGAAGCGTTCCGCTGTAAAGAAATCACCGAAAAACTGCTGGATTTCGCGCGGGCGGAACGAAAAATCCGCGAGCGCACAAATCTTTCAGAGTTGATTTCCAAGATTGTTGATATGTTGAGGCATCTCGGCAAATATAAAGAAAAACATATCCGTCTTGAAACGCCGTCGTCGCTTTATGCGCTTGTCAACCCGCAGGAGATGAAACAGGTCACGCTCAATCTTCTGACAAACGCTCTGGATTCCATCGAAGACGGCGGCACGGTTTGGATACGGCTCTCTGAAAAAGACGACATGGTGCATCTTGCGTTCGAGGATAACGGTTGCGGCATGGAGACGGACGTTTTGCAAAATGTCTTTGAGCCATTTTTCACGAAACGAAAGAACGGTCAAGGGACAGGATTGGGACTTTCGATTACGCATCGAATTGTCAGCGAACATCAGGGACGCATTGAAGCGTACAGTGCGGGATTGGGATTAGGCGCAGTCTTTCAGATCGAGATTCCGGTAACGTCTCCCGAAGCGGAAAAACTCGCCGCGTTGAAATCGAAAGAGATCGCCCTTCGACAGCGTTAGGAAAAGGAAAGCTTGGAACAAAAGAGGACAGAATACGTATGGGCAGACCTTGCGTTTGCCTGCAATTTCTATGCGTCTGCCCAACACATTTATCGCCGATCATTCATCACTCCTTTTGTCCCGAACGCTCCTGTTGCTGTTCTCTCTAAATTTTTCTGCTTATTTCACGTTTGGGGGAGTCGAAGACGAAAATCTCCTTTAGCATTTTTATAGAAGATATAAGACTCTCAAAATGCGAAATAAGCAAGGATTTTTACCGTTTTTTTCTTGATGTTTAAAATTTTACAATTGTAAAATTTTAAACATGATTGCGATTGTTTTGTGTGAATGTTTTTTTATAATTGTTTCTGTCATGTGCGGTAAAAGTTGTTTTTGCCGCGATTTTGTTGGGGCAAGACTTTAATTTGGCTCGACATTTCCCCATCCTTTTTGAGGAGCAAATTATGAAAAAACAAACTGATTTTCATCAAACGTCACGCCGCGATTTTCTGAAAACCGCAGCGGCGACCACATCGGCAATGGCAATGTTTGCCGCGCCGCAGATTGTTCCCGCGCAGGCAAAAGGCGCAAATGAACGTATCGGCGTTGGGTTTATCGGAACCGGCGGACGTTGCGGAGAGCATCTTTGGATCGTGAACCGTTTCAAACAACAAGGTATCGCCGAACCGGTTGCGGTTTGCGATGTTTACCGCCCGCGTCTGATCGCCGCTTCGCAAAAAACCGGCGATTCCAAAATGTACGACAAACACGAAGACCTTTTACAAGATAAAAATGTCGATGTTGTTTGTATTGCGTCGCCGGATCACCACCACGCCTACCACGCAATCGACGCAATTAACGCCGGAAAAGATGTTTTTTGCGAGAAACCGTTGACGCATTGGTCGCAATTCGAGTTGGCGAAAAAAATTGAACAGGTTGCCAAAGAAAAAGGAAAACTGGTTCAAGTCGGCACGCAACACATGGCGGACGACAATTACCCGAAAATCCGTGAACTCATTCAAGACGGAATTATCGGTAAACCGGTTCAGGTCGAATGCGGTTATTTTCGGCGAAGCGATTTCGGTGAAAGAATGCCGATTCCCGACCAAAATGCCAAGCCCGGTCCCGATTTGGATTGGGAGCGTTTTCTGAAACATTCCGCTAACGAGAATCGAGAATATAGTGTGTCCCGATTTTTCCAATGGCGGTTGTATTGGGATTATGCCGGCGGTCCGTCAACAGATTTGCTTGTTCATACTTACACGCCGATTTTTGCTCTTTTGGGATTGGATTATCCTGTTCGCGTTTTCGGTGGCGGCGGCATGTTCCAATATCCGCCTCCGCGTGAAGTTCCCGACCAATGCAACATCATTGCCGACTACAAAGACGGTCCGAGTGTTGTGATGACCAATTCGCTTTCCAATTATTACGGCAAAGATACCGTGATTCGCGGTACGGACGGCGTCATCCTTTGGGGAATGATTCAGGGACGTAGCGACGCATCTAAATATAACGGCGTACGCATTGTTCCGTGGGTAAACGGCAAAGTGGATGAGAACAAGCCGGAGATAACGATACCTTGGGCAGGCAACGGCGACACTGGCAAACTATGGAAGAATCTGCTCGAATGTGTAAAAAGCCGTCAAGAGGTCATGTGTCCGATTTCAATTGGCGTTCGCGTACAAGCCCCGTTGTCCATGGGGATTTTGTCGCATCGTGAAAATAAAGTTGCAATGTTTGATTTTGAAAAACAATCCATTGTGATGAAATAAAAAACTGGTTATTTCGTTTTTGGGGGACAATTTTGAAAACGCAATAGAAAACGATGGCGTCCGTTGCCCAAGCCAAATCAATCCGCACTTGGCAACTGAATACTTACTGTTTCACCGGAAAATACTACGATTGCCGCCCTTATTTATAAAATTCCCTTAGTAGCCCGAATTGCACAATATGCGCCCTTATTGTTCGTTCCATTGTTTTGATAAAAATTCATGATCTAAAAAATAAGGTCATAAGGGCGAGTTTGAGGGCTTTGTTGGCTACTAAGGAAAACTTGATAAATAAGGGCTGCAATAGTAAAATCTTTCGGATGACTAATCAATGGAGACGTCGTTATTAAGATTGTTACCCAGTGTGGATTTATTTGGCTTGGGCAACTGAATCGTTACGGTATTGTATAAATCAAGCCCTCCCCAAAATGTGAAATAAACAAAAAAAACACAAAATCATTATCCGCGAAAAATCACGAGATATTTCTTGTGATATTCGTGGATGATCAACAAACAAAAATTGTCTAACGTTACTTGTCAAAAAACAAACTTTTCAAAAGGATAAGAAATTATTATGGGAAACATTTTACTTGGTGTGAACATGGAATACGTTCGCCACGACGACAAATCATTTGAGTGGGGCGCGGCGAAAGCGGCGGAACTCGGTTACGAATATATTGAACCAATGGTTCACTGGGGACGCGAATTGCTCAGCGAAGCCGGTTATTTTCACAGCGTTTCGATGCTGGAAGACCCGTACCGGATACGCCGCACATGTGAAAAGTACAATATTAAATTGTCCGCTCTTTCGGCGCATTGTCCGCTTTGCAAGCCGGATGCTTCGACCGATTATCTGAAACAAGCGGTACGGTTTGCGGCGGAATGCGGCGCGCCGGTTGTTAATACTGATGAAGGACCGAAAAAAGAATGGACGACGGCGGAAGAAGATTTCGTGTTGATGAAATACGTTTTGAAAGAAGCCGCATTTCTCGCCGAGTCGCGGAACGTCAAAATCGGTATTGAGCCGCATCAGCAATATACGGTGAAACCCGATCTTTACGAAAAAATCATTGATCTTGCCGGTTCGCCTGTGGTCGGGGCGAATTTCGACACGGGTAATAGCTATCTTGCCGGTCAAGATCCTTACGCTTGGCTTGAAAAAATCAAACATAAACTCGTTCACCTGCACGCAAAAGATATTTCGGTTCAGCAATCCGACGCGGAACGCGGAACAGTTACCGGAACGCCGGTCGGTTGCGCGTGCGGCGACGGCGTGATTGATTGGGCGCGTGTCGTTGCGATTTGCAAGACGATTCCGCAAGATATTGCGTTCAGCGTCGAATGCGGAACTATCGAACAAGCGGCGCGAAGTATTGATCATTTACGAAAACTTGTTGCGTGAAGAATGAAATAAAAATTTCCTCAAACGATCAAGGGATAATTGGGGCTTTAGGGACTTCTGGGACAATCGAATCTCTTGAAAAAGAAGCTCCGAAAGTCAAAAAAGCGAATCCCTCAAGTCCCTTGTGTCCCTTTACCTCGACAAAAACAATAATGTTTTTGTCAAATTCCGTTAACCATTAAACAATTAGAAAATCAAAGCTATGATACAAATATCATCCGCTATTTTATGTGCTATTGTCATGATCAATTCCAATCAGACAATGGTTTCCGGTTCATTTGGGATTGCGTGGCTGAATGACGATAAAATCATTTCGGTCTTCGACGCGAATTCCGTTACGCAACCCGTTCCCAATATAAAAGTCAATGCGATTCTTGCCGCTGATGTTTTGGAAGAAGGTAGCGAACAGTTGCTTTTTCTGGACGAAGCTAAAAAAGCGTTACACATTTACAGTTTCAAAACGAAAAAATTATTGGGACCGTTTGGGAGTAACATAAAAACATTTGCGACAGGGCGGTGGTCGGACAAGGAATCATTTCCTTCAGTGTTTGTAAGCACTTTTGCCGGTCAAGCGTTTCGTTGGACTCGCGAGATTATGGAAAAAGGTTGGGAACCGCTTGCCGGTTATTTTGAACAAATCACGGCGGGAAAATCGAAGTCGTCGAATATGTCTAACGATTTTGCAGTTGTCTGTGCAGGAAATGTTTATCTTTTTTCGCCGAAATGGAAAACCTATTCGCAGTTGCTTGAAGGAAAAGAAATCGTCGCCGCATTGTATGGAAACGTGACCAATTCGTCCGGCGATGAACTGGTTCTCCTCGATAAAAAAGGAAACTTGCTGCTTTATCAAAACAGTAGCGTTGAATCTCTCGGAATCTCAAACGTGCGGGATTTCACATTCGGCAAAAACGGCGACGGATTGGATACGCTTTATGCGCTCGACGTTCAGAAGAAACCGGTAAAATACAATCGCGAATCGAAAACATGGAAAGACGTTTTTGCGGAGAACGCGTTTGCTTGTTCCGCTTTGGTAACGCAAACAAACGGCGACGGCGGCGAAGGACATACGTTGTATGTTGTGCGCGACGGCAATCTTTATCGGTTCAACGTAGGCGGCAAAGCGGAACAGCTTTCGGAACAAAGCGCGAACGCATTTTTGAAAACCGCAGGAAAAACGGTCGCCGATTACAGATATATCAACGTGCCGTTTAAACCGTACATTGAAAAGCTGCGGACTCCGTCGGGACGCAATGTTTTGCGCGACGCTCCTCACGACCACTTGCATCATCACGGATTGATGTTTGCTGTTGCGGTGGACGGCTGTAATTTCTGGGAAGAATATAATAACAACGCGGGAAAAGAAATCACGACCTCTTTGCTCTCGAAAGAAAATGTGTTAAATTCAGAACTCGATTGGAAAAACAGCAAATCGGAAATACTGCTTACAGAAAAGCGGAAAATTATGGTTTCGGAAAGCCGCGTTGATGAGAAGTCGGTAACGTTACTTGACTGGCAAAGCGTTTTTTCGCCGCCAACAGGAAGAACGGCTCATTTTGATAAGAGCAACCATCATTATTTCGGTTTGGGACTTCGTTTTGACCAGACGATGGACAAAGAAGGACGATTTTTTAACAGCAACGGTAATGTAGGGGAAGTTTTTCGCGGCGACGAGCGGCTGACAACTTGCAATTGGATGGCTTACACTGCGAAACTGAATGGCGAACCGGTAACGGTTGCCATGTTCGGACGTCTGGAAAATTCTATACCGACGGTGGCGTTCACGATGGGCGAGACGGGAAAATCTTTTGCGTATATGAGTATCACATTGAACTTTCATCGGCAACCGCTGGATTTAAAACCGGATACAACGCTGACGCTCGACTATCGCGTCGCCGTTTGGGATGGCGAAGTTTCCGCCGAAACGATTGAAAAAGCGTATCAGGAATATGCGACTATTAAGTTTTGACGTTTTTATACTTCTTGCACTTGAAATTTCGGTTTTCACTGGTGTCGTTATACCGTAAACTCCAGTTTAATCTCCATTCGTAAAACCGAAAACTCAAGTGCAATGAGTATATATTAAACTCTCATGTTACGCATTGAGGTCTGTGTGAATACTTTCCATTGTAATTGTCCGCATCTTTTTGTAAAATGCTCCGTATCTTTTTAGAAAAAGATTCGTATTTTTAAAAATGATCCGTGTATTTTTTTAGAAGGTAACTATTCAGTTGCCCAATGCGGATTGATGTGGCTTGGGAAACTGACGCCATAATTTTCTATTGCGCTTTCAAATATTGTCCCCCAAAAACGAAATCATCAGAAACCAGGCACACCTACTTCGTGATGTTGGCATGCTTTCTCTGCGTGCGGAAACCGGATAAAACAAGTCGGAGCAAATGGGCGTCCGTGAAACTGACAACGATTGGCGAAAGTGGCCACGCTATGCTGAAAGAATCGTTGCGTAACGTGATCAATTGGGTTGTTGAACAATTGGGCTTTACCGGAAAAACCGCGAAACACATACAAGCATTGCTCGCCCATCTCGGCTTGGCAAAATGAATGAGCAACTTTTTTAGACCAATTTAATATGCGTTTGAACGCTTATTTTAAGGGATTTGAGGGGGATTTGCAAAAGTTTAGATTTGATTCAAAATTTGCTCCGATTCCAAAAACCAAATGTTAAAGCGTGAGGAGTTCATCGCCGGTTTCTTTTTGCAGTTTTGTCAATTCGACAAGAAGTTCTTGAACTTTCGCCGTATATTCCGGCTTGTCGGCAAGGTTGTTGATTTCGTTGGGGTCGTTTTTCAAATCGAAAAGCAAGCGGATGTTTTTTTCGGGATACACAATCAACTTGAAATCGTCTTTTCGCACCATCCGCTGTAACATCATATACGCTCCGTAAATCGCGTCGTAATGCCGTTGCTCTTCGCCGCGAATTAACGGTAAAAGCGATTTGAACTGAACATGTTTGGGAGTATCAATTTCGGCGACGTCAAGCGAAGTCGGCACAATATCCTGAAGATAAACCGGTTCGGCAATACGTTGGTTTTTCGGAAGCCCCGGTCCGGCGACTAACAATGGTACTTTTACGCTGTGTTCAAACAAATTCTGTTTGCCGAACAAGCCGTGCGCACCGATTGCCAAACCGTTATCCGCCGCAAGGAAAATATAAGTGTTTTCCTTTTTTCCCGATTTTGCTAATGCGTCGAGGATTCGTCCGATTTGCGTGTCAAGATGCGAAATAATGGCGTAGTATTCGCGACGATGAACACGAACTGCGTACTCCGTGCGCGGAAACGGAGCGAGTTTTTCGTCGCGGAGATCGGCGGTGCAACCCATCATCTCTTTGTACGGATTTTCCGGCAAAAAATTTGCGGGAACATCCATTTTTTCCTGCGGGTATTGATCGACATATTCTTTCGGCGCCTGACGCGGGTCGTGCGGAGAGTTGAACGCAAGATACATAAAAAACGGATCGTCGCGTTTTGATGCGTCCTTGATAAAACTAACCGCACTGTCGGCAAGTGATTCCGCCCAATGTTTTCCGTCTTCACCCCAATGTCCTTTGAATTGCGGATCGAAAGGCGACCAAACGTCGTCCTCTCCGTCCACAGGACGATTGTACGACGATTCGACAGTCGGCGGCATTCCTCCCCGCACAAGATCAACATAGTCGAACAAATTCCGCACCGGTACGCTCACATGCCATTTGCCGGTAAAATAAGTCGTGTAACCGTCTTTTTTTAGCAGTTGCGACCAAAATTCTGCTTCGGCAAGTTTTCGTTCCGACTGTTTCAATCCGCCTTGTTTTTCAGAACGTAGGTCTTCTTCCACACGCCGCCGAGCGTTCCATAAAAAACGCCCCGAATTGATCATCGAGCGGCTTGCCACGCAAATCGCTCCATGCCAACCGCCCTGATTATAAGCGTTTGTGAACGCGATTCCTTCTTGAGCCAGCCGATCAAAATTCGGTGTTTTGACAATCGGATGTCCAAGCGACGCAATGGTATTGAACGATTGGTCGTCCGTGTAAATAAATACGATGTTCGGACGCTTTGACTGTTCGTCGGCATGAAGCCAAGCCGTCGGCGGCAATAACGCCAAAATAAGACAGATTCGGGAAAAAGCGATTCTCATTTTGTTTCTCCTAAAATAAAAGTAATCGTTTATTGTTTAGATGATGGATTTTTATCAAAACAGTGGAACAAAAGATAAGGGAATAAGGGCGCGCATGTTGATGCCAATTCGGGGGCTACTAAGGGAAACCTGATAAATAAGGGTTGCAATAGTAAGATCTTTCGGATAACGATTCAGCCGCCAAGTACGGATTTATTGGAGTTGAGCGGCTGAATCGTTATGTTATTTTTTATTTTTGGGTTTCTCAACATACCTATCCACAACAAGGTCGTAATTTCTTGTTGTGGCATCAACTTTGAGTTTCAGCCCTGACGTTCTCGCGGAATCGTATTTTTCATCGACTAAAAAGACCCACGCTTCAGGGGTATCGGGATTACTTCCTTCTTTAGGAACGGAAGCGTTGACAATATGAACATCATATTCTCCGGGCGGAAGTCCGTCATGTTCTCCCGAAGAACTGACACGAAACGTACCGTCGGATTGAATTTCGCCGCGTGCTTGAAATGTCGGCGAGGAAAAAATCACGATGCCCATCGTTAAAGGCGAGCCGTCGTCTGAAAACGTGATTTTTCCTTTCAACGGTATTTTTCCGTTATTACAGCCGTTTCCCGCAATAGCGAAAAACAACAAAAACAATGTCGCGTAATAATACATTCTTTCTCGTTTCATCAATTAACCCCATTTATATTCTCAATGTTTATTTATATTTGTCGCATTTGTTTTATAGTGTAAAACTCAAAAATTCCATCACGGAAGACTTTCCGCTTCGCCGTCCTGACGGTTGATAAGGTTTCTGAATACTTTTTCATGATTGACCGTTTGCGTCAAAAAATGTACCGAACCGTCGCCGAGAGCAATGTTAATTCCGCCGGTATGATAAGAAAACGGCGTTCGTAATCGATCGCCCGGTTGTGGAATATTTTTCATATTGATCAAAATGTCGCGTTTGTTGGCGGCATTGGCTGTTGCTGTGATACCATAATCGTCATGCACCCAGAAAAAATGGTTGTGACATTTTTCGTTCCGTTGTTCAGTCGTGTCCGTTGTCGGACGATAGGCGATAGACTCCAGAAATAAAATGGTATTACTAGAACCGTCTATAACGCTAGCAAAAGAGTTTCCGCTTGCTTGATGGAATATCCCATCAGAGACGCTACGGCTTGGGTATTTCGTAGGCGATCCGCCGTAAGGAAGTTTCCAATCTCCGCCAAAACCTGCGCCGGAATAGTCTTTACTGGCTTTGCGGTTCCAATCACCGAACGACGCCGTAGGACAATGAAAAAATTCGGGAGCAAGCGACGACGCTTCTTTATTGACGTCATAAAGATCGCCAAATTCCGTTTCTTTCGGATCGGGATCAATATTACTGACGCTCTGGTCTTGTGGAATCGCGTGCCATGCTGGAGCATTGAAATTGATCTTTTCGTAAACCGCATTCGCTTCCATAAAAGGAAGAAGAAATGCCGACCAACCAATTTGATGCGGCGTTAATGCAGGAGTGTTTTTCTTGCCGGGAATAAGACATCCCGGCGGAAAACTATTATATGTGTCGTGATAATTGTGCGCCGCAATTCCCAATTGTTTAAGATTATTCGTGCATTGCATCCGCCGTGCGGCTTCTCTTGCCGCCTGTACGGCAGGTAATAATAGAGCAATTAAAATTCCGATGATTGCAATCACGACCAGAAGCTCTACAAGCGTGAATCCTATCGCAAGGAAACGAGAATTTTGATTTGATTTGATTAGATTTGATTTGATTTGATTTGATTTGCGCATACTGCGTCCTTTCTTAAAATTTTTGTAATCATTTGTGATTGACTTTTACCTCTTTATCATAATACTCATCATACTTGAAATTTCGGTCTACTTGAAATTCCGATTTTCACTGGTGTCGTTATACCTTAAAATCAAGTTTGAACTTCATTTGTAAAACCGAAAACTCAAGTGCAAGGAGTATATTTATAGCAATCACTGCTACTCATTGGTAGAGCAATTTCTATACCAAAGTAAAATTTTCGATATTTTGACTTTTTTCTATCAAATATCACGGGGAAACCGTGATATTTGATAGAAGACCGTGTTATTTGCTGGGAGACACAACAAGCCGCCTGATTGTTTCATGTCGGCATCGGGATACTATTACGCAGTTCCTCAATTTCCCTTGATAGGAACAATGTCAAATTTATAGGTATTTTACGTTGAGAAATGCCAAGTGAAATTGCGTGACTTGGTGCTATGCAGCTGCCCAGTGTGGATTTATTTGGCTTGAGCGACTGAATAGTTGCGTTTCCTGAATGTTAATCGCTCATGCGTAACATGAAGTGTACTATAAAACTCAAAAAAAATCCATCACGGAAGACTTTCCGCTTCGCCGTCCTGACGGTTGATAAGGTTTCTGAATACTTTTTCATGATTGACTGTTTGCGTCAAAAAATGTACCGAACCGTCACCGAGAGCAATGTTAATTCCACCGGTATGATAAGAAAACGGCGTTCGTAATCGATCGCCCGGCTGTGGAATATTTTTCATATTGATCAAAATGTCGCGTTTGTTGGCGGCATTGGCTGTTGCTGTGAGACCATAATCGTCATGCACCCAGAAAAAATGGTTGTGACATTTTTCGTTCCGTTGTTCAGTCGTGTCCGTTGTCGGACGATAGGCGATAGACTCCAGAAATAAAATGGTATTACTCGAACCGTCTATAACGCTAGCAAAAGAGTGTCCGCTTGCTTGATGGAATATCCCATCAGAGACGCTACGGCTTGGGTATTTCGTAAGCGATCCGCCATAAGGAAGTTTCCAATCTCCGCCAAAACCTGCGCCGGAATAGTCTTTACTGGCTTTGCGGTTCCAATCACCGGACGACGCCGTAGGACAATGAAAAAATTCGGGAGCAAGCGACGACGCTTCTTTATTGACGTCATAAAGATCGCCAAATTCCGATTCTTTCGGATCGGGATCAGTATTAATGACGCTCTGGTCTTGTGGAATCGCGTGCCATGCTGGAGCATTGAAATTAATCTTTTCGTAAACCGCATTCGCTTCCATAAAAGGAAGAAGAAATGCCGACCAACCAATTTGATGCGGCGTTAATGCAGGAGAGTTTTTCTTTCCGGGAATAATACATCCCGGCGGAAAACGCTTATATGTGTCGTGATAATTGTGCGCCGCAATTCCCAATTGTTTAAGATTATTCGTGCATTGCATCCGCCGTGCGGCTTCTCTTGCCGCCTGTACAGCAGGCAATAATAGAGCAATTAAAATTCCGATGATTGCAATCACCACCAGAAGTTCTACAAGAGTGAATCCGTTTCGACGAAATTTCGAACGGAAACTACTGCCAAAACACTGCATGAAACAGGCAATAAGGCTTGTCATAATACATGACAAAAGGTTACATGAAATTTGGAACATAATGTTTTTCCTTTATAAAAGAAGGAGTGAAATTTTAACAAATTACATAACAAGTAATCTGCTTTTACATAAAGTGGGGAAAAGGCTAAGCCGAGAAACGGCAACAGAATATCGCTCTGAGACAGGAGCGACACGATAGTTAAAAATAGGTTCATTCCCACCGGCAAAAGTGGTGCATTACATAAAATGTAATACTGAATTATACCCACGACATTACACGCGACGCTCCCTTAGCGGGAACTACGCAACCTTGTAATGTCAAGTAATTTTCTACCCGGAAAATCCGGTTGCCTGTAGAAAGTTACAGTTCGCCGAAGCGATTTTAACTATTGTTGACGTACTCGATATTTTTTAACACCCGAACAAAAATTCGGACAATTTATTTTTCAAACGTAATTTTGGTCTCCAAATGTAAAATTAAAAAATAGCAATAATTAACTATCATACTTGATGGTTCAGAATTTGTCAACGGCAAATCATAAAAACTTTTTAAAATTTTTATGATATACTCCTCACACTTGAAAATTCGGTTTTCGTTTTAAAAGGGGCACAAGGGATTTTTTGACTAATATACTTTGTCCCGTCAACAAATGGTATTTTTAAAATACCATTTGTTGACGGGACAAAGTATCGTTGTTTTTTTCTAGCCAAAATAAATATTTTGCGGCAAGGTACAGCGAGTCATTTAACGCACGGGAGGCAGTTGCGCGAGGTGCGTTTGATATTGTTCCGCTTGTTTGTGATGTTGTTCCGATTGTTCGTCTTGTATGATGTTTTTCTTTCTCGGTGTCGGAAGCATGATTATCGCCTTGGTCATTGACGTCTGTCCATGCCCTGTTTGCATTCGCCGTCAGCCGATGAGAGTCGCTCGGAAGCGGAAACGAGCCGCTTGGAGGCGGGAACGAGTCGTTCAGGAGTGGGAGAGATTCGTTTCCCTCAATGCCATTCGTAGAGAGCGGCGAGTTTCTCGCGGAGTTCTACGGAAGTTTCGTAGAAGGTGGTGAGACTCTTCCGAAGGAAAATTCGCCGCTCGCGGAGGACAGTGAGCCGCTCGCAAAGAGTAGCGAATCTCTCGCGAGCGTTCGTGGAAGTTTTACGTTAGTCGTTGGAAATTAAGGAGTTATGTCGAAAATCCAGACGCTTGGAAAGATTAGCTAGTCGGAGAAGATTCGGCTAGTCCCGCTTCGCGAGAGATTCGCCGCCTTCTACGGAACTTCCGTCCCGCTCGGAGCGGAAACTTTACTGCGTAGGTTACGAATCAAGCGACGTCACGGGCGGCGTTTTGGGAAGGGACGCAATCTCTTTGAAAGCCCGCAACGATTCCGCCGCCCCGCCCAATAAATCCGCGCGAAAATGGGTGAGCTACGCGCGGCAATTGGGTCACGACGCGCGGAAATTGGATTTTCGTTCGTCATCCCTCCTCTAAAACATCAGGGAATAAGGGCGCGTTTGCGAGGGTGCGGTTGGTTAATAAGGGAAGCGTGATAAATTAGGGCGGCAATAGTAGTATTTTTCGGTGAAATTGGACTGTAGTTACAAAGTTGCCGTGCGGATTTCTTTGGGGTGGGTAACGGAATAGTTACAGTATTGTATAAATCACGCCCTCATTTTATAAACCAAGCCCTCCCCAAAATGTGAAATAAGCAGGAAATTTTTCAATCGAATCGGTAAGTTTTGACGATAACTTCTAAAATAGGGACAGTTTTACTTAAGTCGTTTGTAACTATTCAGTTTTACTAATTATGGATTTATTGGGTTTGATTGAATAGTTACAATCGTTTTTTCAGTTAAAATGCAATTGCTTTGCTTGTTGTGCAGATGACGTCCGCTTTTCAATATTTATTACACTTTTTCTAGTAACTCCTATTCTCCAAAAACTTAACTCAAATTTGCTGTATTTTTCGTTATGTTGCTCGAAAAACAAAGAGCGAGCAGCACGCACTAAAAATTAGGACATAGACGCTATTAAAGTCATTATTTTTTCAGAAAGCCCAGCTAGAGGGAAATTATGGGATTATGGAAATGCATAAGCTATTTGGCTTTCAAATATAGCATTTTCTTCAAAGCGCTTTTTGTGTTCATGCTTTACACAATAGCAAACAATTTTTCTTTCTCACAAGAAACAAACGACGCATATTACGATAGTCATAGTTTTATACAAAATGGAGGCGTCGAAACGCTTGAACAAACGCCGTCGTTGATGGCTGTGGCTTATACTCAATCGCCGGAAATTTTGCCGCCAAACGCCGCGTTGGAAGCTCGGCTTTCTGCACTGGAAGAAGAGTTTGCGAAGATTCAAACTCAAGACACGAAAAAAGAAGATGAAACCAAATGGACAAACAAATTCAGCGGACGAGTTTATTTTGACTCGGTACAATTTTCCGATCAAGAATCGTTGCCCGGTGGAAGAACTTCCGATAATTATGTCTCTTTGAGCGAAGCGCGTTTGTCGTTTAGCGGAAAAGGATACCGAAATTATGATTACAGTGTGGAATTTTTTTACGGAGCTGCTGGTAGCGATAATAATACCGCTTTAGGCAATAATTACCGCGTTGGAATCCGTGATGTTTATGTCGGCGTAAAAAATGTTCCGGTTTTGGATTATGTGCGTGTCGGACATTTTCGCGTAGAAACCGGTTTGGCGTACATGGGAAGTCCGAAATTTACGACGGCGATGAATTATCCGGGTTCCGCGAACTATTTGTCGTTGAACCGTCGCGTCGGCACAAGTTCATCGCAGCATTTCGCCGATCAACAGGTTCGGTGGTTTTTCGCTATCTTTGCCGATCAAAACAGTTCGTTTATTGCTAATAAAGCGTTTATTGATGACAGTCCCGGAATTATTTATAATACACGTTTGTCGATGCTGCCTTTGTATTTGGATGACGGAAAGCTTTATTTGCATATCGGCGGCAGTTTTGCGTATGATAATTTTTCCGATAGCAATATGGCGAGAACTATTAGTTTGAAACCCGGCGTAACTTTTGCCAACGCAAGTCCGCAACTCGTTCTTCCGACGGGCTTTCACGCCGATCATATCAGTTTAACCGGAGCGGAGTTTGCTTATACGCATCGTCGTTTCGGCGTGCAATCGGAATTACAGGCAGCGTCGTATGGTCGTGGACGAACGATTTACGGCGCTTACGGCGAAATACGGTACTTTTTAACAAATGCGTATCGTGCGTATGACAAAGACAACGGAGTTATCGGATCGCCGCAAAATATTCAGGGAATGAAATTCACAGAACGTTCCGACGGGTATTGCAGCGTTGACTCACTCGGCGATTGGGAAATTTTCGCGCAATGGAGTTATCTTAATTTCAACGAAATTCAACGCTCTTCCAATCAGCAAGATTTAACGCTCGGATTAAATTGGTTTTGGAATGCGAGTACGCGAATGATTTTTGAATATGTTCATAGCATGCCGGAATTAAATGGCAATTCGAAAAGCTGCGATATTTTTGCAACCAGTTTGCGAGTGTTTTTCTAACGATACTCAAAACAGTCAGCAAAAATCCTCGTTTAACTTCTTACACTTTAAAATTCGGCTTTCATCACAAAAGGGATTTTACGACGTGGGGAACGGTCAGCACTGTCTTAAAAGTCGAAATTTCAAGCGTGAGGAGTATAACAGGTAGTATAACCATAAGATGCGGTAGAACGAAGTTGTTCGTTCTACCGCTAATAGTCAAATGATTCAAAAATCACGGAGGCGTTTCCATTTTTTCATGGACGACTTTACCAAGATCAAATTCTATGGATTTTGTATCCGGTTTGACTTCAATTGTCAACGGAGTTGTAACAATGTTCGCGTATTTACTTTCAACAAGATGAAATCGACCGATGATTTGCGGAGGATTCGATTTATCGTAAACAATCTCTTCTTTCGTGACAACGATTTTGTAAGTTCCGGTAGGTGCGCCGGAGTATTCACCGTGTGTTTTTAATGCAGCAACTCCTTGTGCATTTGTCGAACCGCTTATACTCCATCGTGTTGTAGCGTTTTTATCCGTTGTCATAAGGCGAACAGAAGCGTCTACAAGAGGTTTATCTTTCTCTTGAGTGAGTTTAATTGACAAAGGATATAACTCCGGCAATCCATCCGGTTTTTTAACTTTATCGCAACCGAATAACAATGTCAACATAGCGCCAAACAAAAGGCAATATCTTGCATAACAGGTAATTTGTTTTTTCATAAAGATAACGTAAATTAAAGATTTATAACCAAAGAAACCAGATTGGAAAATCAACCATAATTTTCCAATCAGAATTATCACGACAAACAAACGTTTTATAGCGAAACGGATTCACCGCCATTTGCTGTTCCAAGCGCTCCCCAGATTCCGTATGGACTTGAGCCGGCTGTTTTTTGATTTCCGGCAGCGCTTCCGTCAAGGTTATTTGCGCTAACGGTTTCTGATATAAATGTAACCGAACCGTCGCCATAACAAGCGTTAACTCCGCCTGTATGGTTAGAAGATGGCGTCATTGCTCCCCAAACATCGTCACTACCATAAGAACAACTTGGGCCATTGGGAGGAATCACCGTGACAAAAGCATTGCTGATTGTACGTCCATCACCCCAACGTTGTCCGCGCCAATTTTGCCCAATCAAATCACGATCATAAGTTTTTGCGTCAACTTTTGCTGCCATGCAAGCTCCGGGATTTCCCGTTCCACCAACATACATGCCTGAAACTGTAATCACATTTCCTTTAATTGGACCACGAACACCTGTTCCAGTAGCCGACGCTGTAACCGTTTCACTAAACATAAGTGTATTACTTGTTCCGTCCACAGCGACGCCAATATTAGGATACTCTCCAATTCTGAAAAAACCACGCGAAGAAATTTTGGCATTTGTATTACTTTCGTCAGCTTGATTTCGATTGTTATTCCACAATCCATCTCCGCGTGAATGCACATAACTCAAACGTCCAGTAGCGTGACCATCTAATGAGGGGGTTTGGGCGTCGGGGTCAGAAGGGCAAAGAAAACCACTGATTTTTGTTCCCAGGACTGGCCAATATTGATTTCCATTGCCACGGTCAATGGCGTCACTGTATGGATTAACCAACCGTTTGGTTGAGTCATCATTGTCAGCATCCTCGCAAAGCTGGGTGTAGGTTTGTTGCTGTTCCATATACGGCATCAGAACAACAGCAATTGTCCAATTGCCAGAACTGAGTGCACCATTGGTGACCTGAGCGGCAGCATATTTCGACCCAATACAATTTCGGGCAGAAGGAACCGCATTCGTAGCGGAGTGATAATTGTGTACTGCAAGACCAAATTGTTTCAAATGGTTGCTGCATTGCATTCTCCGTGCGGCTTCCCGCGCAGCTTGCACGGCAGGCAACAACAACGCAATCAAGATTCCGATGATCGCAATGACCACGAGTAATTCGACCAGCGTAAACGCTCGGCGAATAGAAGATTGTTTTCCAAATCGGGCAGAAATGCTCGCAATAATACGGGCAAAAAAGAGTGGAATCACACGTAAAATATGGCTTTCTAGCCATTTTACGCACCCCCCCCCCCCCGACATATTTTGACGTAATCCAAGAAAATCAAACGCTTTGTTTAACTTTTTCATCGCTGACACTCCTTCATTTTAGTTTTTTTGAAATAGGATGACAAAAACCATCTGTAGTTTTGCCATTCCACAAAATTTTTAACCTATGTTGTATTATAGACAAAGAACTTGAATCCGTCAATACGAATTATGGAATTTGGGAAAATTTTCTTGAAAAAATTATATTCCGCATGATTTTACAAAGTTAATAATGAACACAATCTTTTCACAAGAACTCAATTTCTGAAAAAGAAATTTGTTTTGTTTTTCTATTGGCTTGATGAAAAAATTTTTTGTGTTAAAATATTACGTTTTGTTGACGTGTCGGAACATCGGCATGGGAAATTTGACTCTCTTTGATTGATAGCATTTAGCACGAAAAAAACAGAAACGTAACTTGCAATGACCGACATTTCGAAATGGCGAAACATTGGAATCTCCGCGCATATTGATTCCGGAAAAACCACATTGAGCGAGCGGATTTTGTATTACACCGGACGCATTCACCGTATGAATGAAACGCACGGCGGTGGCGGGGCGACGATGGACCATATGGAATTGGAACAAGAGCGCGGTATCACAATTTGCAGTGCAGCAACGTCGGTTGTATGGAGCGATTATCTCATCAATTTGATTGATACGCCCGGACACGTTGATTTCACGGTCGAAGTGGAACGAAGTTTGCGGGTTCTTGACGGCGCGGTGCTGGTATTGTGTAGCGTCGCGGGAGTGCAAACGCAATCCATCACTATTGACCGCCAGATGAAACGCTACCAAGTGCCGCGTTTAGCATTTATCAACAAAATGGATAGAATCGGCGCCGACCCGTTTCGCGTTGTCAAGCAACTTCGCGAAAAACTCGATTGTGCCGCTCAACTCATGCAATTGCCAATCGGAAAAGAAACAAATTTTGAAGGCATCGTTGATTTGATTCGCGGGAAAGCTGTTTATTTCGACGGCGAACAAGGTGAAAGAATCCGTGACGAAAACGTTCCCGACGCGATGCTCGACGAATATCAGGCGGCGCGTACCGAGTTGCTCGAAGCCCTGTCGATGTTCAGCGACGAGTTGATGGAACTGCTACTTTCGAACGAAGAACCGCCGGAAGATTTGGTACATCGGATTATTCGAGAAGCGGTTTGGAGTCGCCAACTTACGCCGGTTTTTCTCGGAACCGCTTATAAAAACAAAGGCGTTCAAACATTACTTGACGCGATATGCCGATATTTGCCTGCACCGGATGACGTGGAAAATTATGCGTACCGCGCCGGAACTGAAAAAGACGCTCCCGACGCAAAAATGCCGCTCGAAGCGGACGATAAAAAAACGATGGTCGCGATGGCATTTAAGATTGTTGATGACGCTTTCGGAACGTTAACTTACATGCGTGTTTATCAAGGCGTGATTGAAAAAGGCGGTATGTATTACAATCAACGAAGCGGCGATAAAGATCGTGTCGGACGGATTCTTCGGATGCACGCTGACAAACGCGAAGACATTGACCGTGCAATTGCGGGCGATATTGTCGCGGTCATTGGTCTCAATTCCGCAAGCGGCGACACTTACGCCTCCGAACCCAAATACTGTACGCTCGAATCCATGTATGTGCCGGATCCGGTGATTCAAATTGCGATCCGTTCCAAACAAACCAAAGACGCTGACCGGCTTGCGAAAGCGTTGTACCGTTTTCGCCGCGAAGACCCGACACTCACTATTTCTACGGACTCGGAAACCGGCGAAACGCTGATGGCGGGAATGGGCGAATTGCATCTTGACGTGTATGTCGAGCGCATCCGCCGTGAATATAATGTCGATGTGGAAACCAGTCCGCCGAAAGTCAGCTACCGCGAAGCTCCGACCCGTGAAATCACTTACGATGTGCGGCATAAAAAGCAGTCCGGCGGTTCGGGACAATTCGCGCACATTGCGGGGATCATGTCGCCGATTCCTGAAGATGACGAGTCGGGCGAAACGTTCATTTTTGAGGAAAAAGTTGTCGGCGGCGTGGTTCCGCAGCAATACATTCCCGCCGTCGAAAAGGGCTTCCGTGCCTCGTTGGAAAAAGGACCGGTCGCGGGTTTTCCAGTCGTCAATTTGAAAGTGATTCTCAACGACGGTTCGTATCACACGGTGGACTCCAGCGATTTAGCATTCCGAATTGTCGCCCAAACAACGTTACGTGAAAAATTTCCCGACATGAAACCGACACTTCTTGAGCCGGTGATGAAAATCGGAATCGAATGTCCGAGTCATTTTCAAGGGAATGTTGTCGGTGATTTGAATCAACGCCGCGGTCTGGTGACGGTTACGGAAACTCTTGGCGCAACCACGACAATCGAAGGAGAAATCCCGCTTGCTGAAACATTCGGTTATGCAACCAATCTCCGTAGCTTAACGCAAGGACAAGGAACGTTTAGTATGGAATTTCTTAAATACAAACGTGTTCCAGCAGCAATTCAGGAAGA
Source organism: Planctomycetaceae bacterium (assembly GCA_031267635.1). GTDB lineage: Bacteria > Planctomycetota > Planctomycetia > Pirellulales > Thermoguttaceae > WRMR01. Next base: position 2,063 of record JAIRYX010000324.1, on the reverse strand, counting down.
GATTATTAGAGAACGAAAAGCGGGGAAAAAATAGAGGTAAAGCCGGGAAACTGGATGTAGAATAAATCAAACAGTAAAAATAAGCGAGTTTGTCTTACGGAAATTGTAGAAATGAGTTGTTTATGAAAAACGATAAAATTTTCTGGCGATTTGACTTCATTTTAGCAATTCTGATTCTTCTTTTATTACTATAGTTGTTTATCATGCCTTCCAATATTGCCTCCCCGACAAACAAAACAATCAATAAATCTTTAATCCTGCCGAATTTTAATAGTATTTTTAACAACCTTTTTATGAGGTGACACAATGGATACAAAACGATCTTGGAACTTATTTTTCGCAAGTCTTATCAGTTTGACGCTTATCGGCGGAATAGCGTATGCTCAAACGAAATCGGAAAATTCCAAACTAAACGAACCGGAATATAAATTGCAATTGCGAAGCCGGTCGCAAAAACCGGAAACTAAATACACCGATTATTCGATTTTCTACAAAACAAAACATTGGAAAGTCGATGAAACGGCGTTTGTCAAGTTATATACAACCGAATACGAAACAACAACATCTTCGCAACGCGACAATAAGTATCGCGACAAAATCTCGGAAATCCGACAATTCATCAAAGAACAAGGCGTGTTCAACAACAATTTCTTTAACAAAAAAACTTATCAAGACGTACTGGAAAACGAGAATGTTAAAAACGTGATTGTTGTTCCCGAGACACGGGATTTCCAACCGCTTGATGTTCAAACGCTCATGGATTGCATTTCCGTAATTCAAAAAAGCGGAAAGAACGTCGCGGTTGTTCGCGATTTAATCTACGCGAAACATAACGAGTTCACGCAACGTGAACAAGTTGTCCGCAAAATTGAAGAAACGTGTCCGACAATCAGCACATGCGATTTGCTACACAAACCTGCGTTTCGATTTGAGGAAGATAAACGTTCGCACGTAACTTATCTTGTCAGTGACGATCATTTTCACGCAGAAAAGATTTTGCCTGTTTTTTCCGAATACGTGGATGATCATTACGGAACGTACAGCACGATTCTACACGGCGAACATACTGATACGTTTGCAAATCTTGCCGAACTGCAAACAACCGATGTTTTCGTTGTGTTTGTGCGGCGGTTGGCTTTGCCGAAAGAACAATTGCAGCAGATCAAAGATTATGTTAATTCCGCTCAAGGCGGCGTTTTAGGAATCCGAACCGCAAGTCATGCGTTTTCTGTGAATGGAAAAGTTCCTGAAGGACATGCGAATTGGGCGGAATTTGATCATGAAGTATTAGGCGGCAATTATCACGGACACGGCAAAGATGAATTAGGCGGCAACGTTGCTAATGTGGAATCGTTTACCGATTCGCCGCTTCTCAAAGAAGTAAAACCGGAAAAATGGCACAGCAACGGTTGGGTTTATTGGACTTCCCCGCTCCAAGACAAAGACGCTGTAGTTTATCAAACGGTATCCACCAGCGAAGGCGAAGCCCCGCTTACTTGGACACGTTTTTATAAAGGCAAACGTGTCGCTTATACCGCGATCGGACATCATGATGATTTCCGTGTGGAACAAGCACGCCAGATGATTGTCAATCTGATTCTTTGGACGGCAGGAAAAAAATAAGCGTAACTATATGCAGTTGCCCAAGCCAATCAATCCGCACGATAACCGAGTAACTACTACGAAGTCAATTTTACCGGAGGGAACTCCTAAAAACCTCTTCCTATCTATCAGCAAGTCCTGATTTTTTAACGGTCGCATTTGTTGAAAATGGGGTTTTTAGAAGTTCTTTGTTAATTTTCCATTTTTAATTTCTCCACTTGTCCCAATAATTTTTCTATTTTCGCGACAATACGCTTTTGCTCCGAAAGAGGGGGAAAGAGGAATGGCTTTTTCTTTGATCATAGGTACTGTTAATTGTGGAATACTGGTTCCTAATCCTTGTTCAAGCAAAATTGTAAAAACATAACACAGATAATTGAAATCAATGTTCGCTTTTGGAATAACAACTAATAAACGAACAATCGGACAATAAGGATAATATCTAATACAAGAATAACCTA
>JAIRYX010000323.1 GCA_031267635.1 Planctomycetaceae bacterium | reverse complement strand
TAAGAATCGTCGATTTTTTAGACCTCGTGAACGACGACCCAAAAAAAATCAAAAAAATACGTGCCACTATCAAAAAACTCCTGCAAAGCACCGCGTAATATTTGTGTTAATACTTTTGCTTCTAAAAACCTCTCCCAAATATTTGTAAGCCCTTATTTTTCAAGGGTCACAGGTGTTGAAAATGAGGTTTTTAGAAGTCCCCATAAGTATATATACATTGTACCCCAAAGTGTGTCTTACAACTGATTGTTTATGAAAATACTTTAATACTACATTTTCCAATAAACATGCTAAAATTATTTTCTCAAAATTACGGTGAATTAAATGTGTATTTGCTTAAAAAACAGAAAACGTAAAAAATATGAAATTCATTTCAAATGACTTACGGGAATTTCTAAAAACATCCCCCAGATGTTAGTAAGTCCTTATTTTTCAATGGTAAAATTTTTGTTGAAGGTAGGTTTTTAGAAGTTCTCAATAGTCAATACTTTATAGGTAACTATTCAGTCACCTATAAAACTGACGCCTCATTCAAAATTGTCAGCATAACAGGTTTTCTCATTTCAGGCAAGTTCAATTCTTGTTTTTCTAATTTGTGTCCTTTATTTTTTATAAACCGTCAAAGCATCGGGTTCGGGGCAGACGTAAAAACAGGTTCCGCAACCGATACACCCTTCACCGCAGTAAACAGTATATTCGTATCCCATTTCGCTGATAGTCGTTCCTTTGGAAAGCACTTTTTTAGGGCAAAATTCAATACAAAGACCGCACGCTTTGCAAAGATCCTTTTTGACAACGACGTATGTGGTTTGCGGCGACGAAACTGATGTTGAAACAGAATCTGTTTCGGAAATCGTACTATTATTTATTTTGACCGGCATAATTTTTACGGCACGCAAAAAATTCGCTTGTGGAAATTTTTACGCTAAATAACGGTTCACAAAGTAAAATTGGTGACATGATGACAAATTTTTCTTCGTTATTATATTCGTTTTTCAGGAAAAAACAATGTTTCTTTGCGAAGCAGTTTCTTGTTGACTTTTTCGTGCGTTTTGCTCATAATAACGGAGCAAGATCCGTGACAATATAAAGAGATTATTAAAACTCCCTCAAATCAAGGCAAAAATCATGAACGAAATTCTCAAACATTTGTCGGAACGATATCTGCAGGGCGACGTTACGCCGGAACAATTTCTAAAGCAAATTTCTCCATATTTGCCACACCATGCGGAACACGTCCCTCAAAAACCGGAAGAGTGCCAGGCGAAACATTACATCGCCAATGTCGGCGACGCGCAGATTGATTTGGGACGCGCGATGCGGTGCGGTTTTCCTGAAGTCGTTTTCGCCGAAGGAAAAACGGTGGAATCGCTCGAAAAAATTTTTCATTCGCTGATTTTGCATGACGTTAGTGTTTTAGCGACCCGAATGAATGCCGAAAAAGCGGAAACTTTGCTGAAAAAATTTCCCGCCGGACATTATAACGCTGTCGGACGGACATTTCGCGTTCCGAAATCGTCTGAAGCGGGAGAAAAGCTTTCTAAAATTGGCAAAGTCGCCGTCATTACTGCCGGAACAAGCGACCTTCCTGTGGCGGAAGAAGCTCGCGAAACTTCTGAATGGACGGGAGCGAACACCGTTTTGATTCAGGATATCGGAGTTGCGGGACCGCATCGTTTGCAAGCAAATCTTACGCTCTTCCAGGACGCGGATGCGATTGTCGTTTGTGCCGGCATGGAAGGTGCATTGCCAAGCGTTGTCGGAGGTTACGTTTCCTGCCCGGTGATTGCGGTGCCGACCAGCGTTGGATACGGCGCAAGTTTCGGCGGACTCGCGGCGCTGCTCGGAATGCTCAATAGTTGTGCGTCTAATGTGACGGTTGTTAACATTGACGCAGGGTTCAAAGCAGGTTACGTTGCCGGACTCATCGCTAAAAACCGGCATGAGTGTCGTTAGAACCATTGTTACAAAATGAAAAATGAGCGTCGAAATGCTGACCTGTCACGAAACAACGTTACAAGAACTTCCGGAATTATTAGAAATACTGCTGGCGCACTTGCCGGACGAATTGCGGAAACCGCGTATTAACGTCATGGTTCGCTTGTATTGCCAGGAGCAAAAGCAGCTTTATCGGCATGAAACAAAGTTGGCGCATCACGAAATTTTTCATTGGGAAAGAAACGGCAGAATGGTTGGCGGACTTTTTACCATGCTGCGACCCGATAAAACCCTTCTCGCGTTACTTCCGACAATCATTGCGGGCGAACCCAAATTGACGTTCCAAGGGATGTTTAAAAAACTGATTGATTTTTCTATTGCCACCGACGCTTGCTTGATAATGCTTTTGGCGGATTATCAGCAATCGGCAGATGAAACACTTTTGAAAATATTCCAATTTCAAAAAATTTCCAATTTGCTCTATTTGAACTCGCAACGGGTTGAATTTCCCGAACAGTTTCCCGCAAAACAGCTGACTTTTCGGGAATATGCGAATGACTATTGGGAAGAAATGGTGACGTTGGTTGAACAAACTTATCAAAAAACGCTTGATTTTCCTCAATTAGCCGGACTTGTGCCGACGTCACAAATCCTCAAAAGCTACCAAGAAAGCCATGTTTTTGAGCCGTCGCTCTGGTTTTTTATAGAATATGAATCTCAAGTCATTGGAGCTTTACTTTTGACGCAACTTGAGGAATGTCAATATCTTGAATTGACTTATCTTGGTTTGATTTTGGAATTTCGTGGTCGAGGATTTTCTCGTGAAATCGTCCAATTCGCTCAATTTATTGCCAAACAACGGGATAATGAGTTGATCATTGTTTCGGCGGATCAGAATAATATTCCGGCGATCAATACCTATTTGCGTTGCGGCTTTCGTTTGCACGATCAGAAAGAGATTTACGTCCGTTTTCGGGAATGATTCAAAAAACAAGTTTGGGCATTGAATTCTTAATTTTTGTCGCGGATATTTTGACTGTTGCAACCAATCTTCCTTGCGGATTCGCGGCAAATAAAAATTTTGCTCTTTTCTTTCCTCATTGTTTTTCTTACGATACGCTATAAAAAGTACGTCCAGCAAAACCGTAGAGAAAAATGCTTGAAAATCAAAACGAACAATCTGTCTCATTTCCTTCGCCGGTCATGATTGGTTCAAGTGCGGCGATGACGCAGTTGCGCCGCCAAATTGAGCGGGTGGCGGGAGTGTCGGAAAGCGTACTCATTCAGGGCGAAAACGGAACCGGCAAGGAAATTGTCGCGCGGATGCTTCACGAAACCAGTCCGCGGAATCATAAACCGTGGATGGCGTTGAATTGTCCCGCGATGAGCGCGGAATTGATGGAAAGCGAGTTGTTCGGACATAAAAAAGGAGCATTCACCGGCGCGGAGCATGATCGAGTCGGACGGTTTGAAGCGGCGGACGGCGGGACGCTGCTACTCGACGAAATCAGCGAAATTCCGGCATTTTGGCAATCTAAACTTCTTCGCGTGTTGCAAGAACGCTCGTTTGAACGAGTGGGAGCGTGCGAGACAATTCATGTCGATGTTCGGATTCTTGCGACGACGAATCGCGATTTGCGACAGGAGATCGCGGCGGGACGATTTCGCGAAGACCTTTATCATCGGCTGGCTGTGCTGCCGGTTTTTGTGCCGCCGTTGCGGGAACGTCGCGAAGATGTGCCGGAGCTGGCTACGTATTTTGCCGAAAAATCTGCCAAGCGTTTGAATCGGCAACCGATTCAATTTGACAACACGGCAATCCAGTTCTTACGGGATTATCATTGGCCGGGCAATGTACGGCAGCTCGAAAATTTGGTGACGCGGGTATCTGTTTTTGCGGAACGTTCGGCAGTTTCCATCGATGAGATTATCCGTTGGTTGCCGGAATTGTCAGAGAAAAACAGCCATCCGAAAATTCCCGACATGCCACAACAAAACTGTTTGATTTCGGCAAGATTTTCTCCGGAATGCGGCATTGTCGATTGGAATGAAACGCCGGTAGAGATTTTTCCTGCCGCGGACTCCTCCGCGCAGCCGTTTTTGGGAATGACGCTGGACGAAATGGAAAAAGCATTCATTCGCCTGACTCTGGAACAGTTTGGCGGACGTCAAGCTAAAACCGCCGCCGCATTGGGAATCGGCTTGCGGACACTAACGACAAAACTTAAAGAAATGGGAATCTCCAAAAAGCAAAAACAAGGTTCTCCGGAAGTGTTTTAGAAGTTTGTATCCAAAATTTATCAGGTCTATGTGACGAATTTCCGCCTTTGGGATTCCCGCATTGTCCCCCACCGCGTCAACCCTATTGAAATTTTTATGTGGAAAAATAAGTTTCCGCATAGAGGAATAAAAACAATTGATGATGTTGTGCAGTCCATCTGTACTCATCTGTCGAGTCGGTTGAAGATTATTTGAACCAGAAACATTGGAACGCGCAACACGCGGGACATTGAAAGGAAAAATGTTTAATTTTTCTTTGCGTCCTTCGTGGTGAATCAAAAAAGAGGTCATGCCATGATACGCCCGACAATGCAATTTCACGCGATTTTTGGCGGAACTACAATTCCTTCGCTTGAACAAGTGGCGGTATTCAACGAAGCACGGCAAAATCTGCTTGCCGGAAACATTGCCAACTTTGACACGCCCGGCTCAAAAATGCGAGACATGGACGTCGGCAAATTCAAAAACGATCTCGCCGATGCAATCCAACAAAAACATGAGCCGGGAAGTCCGGCGGAAATCCGTTATCCGCTCAAAAGTTCGAGCATGACCGGCGGTGGAACGTGGCCTCAAGATATTCCGATTTTACAACACGACCATAATAATATCGGCATGGAATATCAGGTCACGGAAATGGCGAAAAACAGCATGGAATTTAACTCCGCTATCAGCATTATGAAACATCAAATGAATCTACTGCAAACTTCTATCAGCGAAAGAGTGTAGCAATAATCCGCCAAATCTCACCGACACTTAGAACGCATTGGAAAGCATCTTGAGGGAATAATTAGAACTCATGTTACGCACGCGAATTAAACAAGCCATCAAAATAATCTCTTTGTCTAATCCAAAGCGTCCGGGTTATAATTCAGAGCCGTCGTGGTGTACCACGGAGCTTTCGGGGGGTGCGCCGAGGGTTCCGTCGCAAGCGACGAAGCCCTCGTAACCGGTGACAAAGCCGCCGTCGCTGGCAACAGCGGCTCTGGGGGATTCCCGAAAAGCTTTCGTGTAAGGGACAAAAGGGACGCAAGGGACAACAGGGACTTTGAGGCGATATGGAATGTTGAGATTCTGCTGATTTTAATTCAGCGGGGAGACAACAGGGACTTTGGGGACTCATTTTTCTGATTTTGGAAACTCTTCGGGGAATTTCTCATGTTCTTTTTCAAGAAACTCGCCCTGTCCCAATTGTCCCTGGAGTCTCTTGCGTCCCTTGGGAACAACAGA
>JAIRYX010000170.1 GCA_031267635.1 Planctomycetaceae bacterium | reverse complement strand
CACCAAAACAAAACTAAAAAATGTAGCCAATAAATCAAAAACAAAAAATTGACGTAAATACTAAAGTATCAATGACTTACAGTGGAAACTCTTGTTTGATTGAAAAGGAACTTCCGTTATACGCCGGTTGACGAAGTGAGTAATTCAGGGGAGTAAATTATAAGCGGTTTTTGAAAAACTTCGCCTACCTTGAAATAACAAACGACAATTAAAACATTAACACCTATATTTTTACAATGAATCACTCACTGAAAAACATTAAGAAATCGGAGTAATATTTATGCTTGCGGCGGGATGCGGATGTTTTGCATTTGCTTTGTTGCTGGCGGAACCGTTTTTATATCTCACTTCTTACGAAACGCCTTCGCAATCGTTCGTTCTAACAATCGACGTGAGCGGTTCGATGGCGGGAAGTACAATGGAGGAGGTCAAACTTGCGGCAAAACAATTCGTGGAAACACGTCTGAATCCGGCAGGTGGCAATTTATCGGACGTTGGGTTATGATGCCAGCCGCAACCCTCAATTTTTTTGTCATAATGTTTCGTGGGCGAATCGTCAGCAACCAAACGAATATGAGACGCCGTCTCGAACAAACAACGATTCTTGGCGATCAAACTCAATAAGAAATTGATGAAGCAATGCAGGAGATTTCTGACCGATTTGTGCCGATGATAATAAGCTTGGCGGTATTGGGAGGAGAGTTGCGCCGCACGTATCCAAATTGTCATTGTACGGCGAGACGAGTAAGACCAATCATAAGAGGGGAAAAATATCGAGAACAACACGTCGATAAGCGACAGCCAAGACGGACAATCAATTGACAAAAACTGAATACTGAAATAGAATGATTCATGTGACAATTTTGTGTCATCGGTCGGTTTTTTTCGTGATAAAAAAAGCTTATAGTCGAAACAATAAAACCTAATTTATACCCGAATACCGACCTTTTTGATAGAGCAATTCTGGGGAAAGTGCAGTTACACACAAGCCAATAAATAAACTCAACAAATCATAGAATTAAACAAATTTTGACAACCACACAGAAAATTATCTTGAGAAAATGACAAAAGTTGCTTAAAATAGAAAGAATATTTCTCATGGTTCAAGAATTAGCGTTATTGGGAAAATTTGCACAAAACTATTTCAGGAGCATTGATTTATGTCGGATGATCAAAGCGGTGTCTCGCCGGAATTAAAGGCACGATTACAAAAGTGTTACACCTACGGCAACCAAAAAATGACGCAAGGAGAGCATGATTACGCAACGCAAATGTTTAGTCAATGTTTGCGTGACGATCCGGCGAATATCATCTATATACAAGCATTTATATTAAATTTGCGGCAAAAATATAAAGACAATAAAAAGGGAAATTCGTGGGCGTTGCTCAAAAGCGGAAAAATCAAAGCATCAATTAAAACTGCGTTAGCTCGCCAAAAATGGAAAGAAGTTTTGGAAAACGGCGCGGAGGCGTTGAAGCTAAATCCTTGGAACAGCAACGCTTATCTATCCATGGGACGTGCGTGCCATGAATTGGATTATCCGTTTGCTGAATTAGCGTACTATAAACAAGCGGTCGAGTCGAATCCCAAAGACGCCGAAATAAACCGTACCGCTGCCCGCGCTCTGCAAGAAATGGAAGAATATGACCACGCAATTGCGTGTTGGAATCGTGTTCTGCAAACAAAACCAAACGATGACGAAGCGCGTAAAGCTATTGGCGACTTGATGATAGAAAAAACAATAAAAAAAGGAAAGTATGACATAAATGAACAGAAAACCGGACAAACGACAGTTCAGTATAGAGAAAATGTACAAAATATAGAGTATGAAGAACGCAAAGAGCTTTCGGCAGAAGAACTTTTTGAGAAAAATATTCGCAAAAATCCTGAAGATATTGCAATTTACATTGACCGAGCGGATGTTCTTTTTCAGTCCAATCAGATTAAAGAAGCGGAAAATGTCCTCCAACGCTTGCTCAAAGTGCAAGACAAATCAGAATTTCGGTTGCGTTTGGTTGAAGTACAACATCGACGGCTAATGGATGACCTCACAAAAATTAAAACTAATTACGAATTGTCGACAAAACCAGAAGTCAAAGCCCAATTAAAAGTACAATTTGAGTCAAAAAAGGAAGAACTGTCAAATGCGACGCTGAAAATGTACACGATGCGAGTTGAACAAAATCCCGGTAATACGCATTATCATTTTGATATAGGTACGCTTTATCAATCACAAGGAAAATTCAAAGAAGCCATCGGGGAATTTCAGCAGGCAAAATCGGACATATCGTTGCAAGGTGACTGCTTGCTTGCACTTGGGCAATGTTTCCAACATATCAAACAATACAAACTGGCAATGGCACATTATCAGCAGGCGGTCAAAGCGATTACGGAAGAAGGAGATTCCAAAAAGAAATCGCTCTATTTTGCCGCGCGGTTGGCTTATGGTTTGCAAGACTATGCGCAAGCGGAAGATTTTGCAACTCAATTGGCAGCGATAGATTTTTCTTATAAAGATGTGGGGGAGCTACTGGACAAAATCGCAGAAAAGCGTATAAATTAACCTTTCCATTTTGAAAGATTGATAGATTGAACGATGTTGTGGCGGAAAATATGCTGTCCACATTTTATGAAAAGTTTACAAAATATTGAGATATAAAGAGTTATGCCAAATATTGCAAGTGCCAAAAAACGGCTTCGTCAAAACATCGCACGTCGCGAGAAAAACCGTGCGGATCGTAGTCGGCTTCGGAATATCTGTAAAAAAGTAACAAAAGCGGTGGGCGAAGGTAATGCTGAACTGGCGCAAGCGAGTTTTCTCGAAGCGACAAAAGCACTCGACAAAGCAGGTGCGGCGGGATTGATTCATCGTAACACGTCGAGCCGAAAAAAATCGCGTCTTTCGCAATTAGTTCGTAAGCTGAAACAGGCGAAAGCCGCTTGATGTTGCGTAACTCGGCTGATGTATCGTTTACGGATTTATTATATTAGCGATTTTCAAAAAACTCTCGGGGTCATAGCTCAGTTGGGAGAGCACCGCGTTTGCAACGCGGGGGTCGTCGGTTCAAGTCCGTCTGGCTCCATTTTGTGATTTCTTGTCAATTTATCGGTGATGATTTGTTTGAAAAGATTTTTCATAACTATTCAGTTGCTCTGTATGGATTTATTGGGTTTGAGTTAATACTACTTGCGCAGGCATTTTTTGCGTACTTTCCCCTCTAGTCGTTTTTAAAAAAACGGCTTTTTTTGTTTGAGTCTATTGGCAAACAACTGGTCTTGCCTGATTTTTATCTTTTTGTAATATCTTGACGCTTGAGCGGTTTATCCTCGCTCGTTAATATCAAGATGATTGAGGTCGTCCTTATAACGTTTGCAAAAACAATGAGCAAGGAGGACTTCATCATGCCGAATATTACCATAAAATCACTGCTCCATACAATGTCAAATATGATTCTCGGTAGTTTTGGGAACTACGCTGCATCTGTCGAGCTGATAGAAGACCAATGTCATTCCCT
>JAIRYX010000086.1 GCA_031267635.1 Planctomycetaceae bacterium | reverse complement strand
ACGCTTCCGGTCAAGAACTTCCGAAAAACGAAGTTCGCCTTATCGCCGACGGAAAATCAATCACAACAACCGTCGAGACAATCAAAAATATGGATCAAATGCAAATGTTGGAATTTGTGCGAGCGGCTTGATAGACGCTCAAAGCCGCGTTGTTGCATTCTCACGCTTTAAAATTTAGCTTTCATCAAAAAAGGGACATGAGAAGATAAAAGAGATTTTGGGGAGACATGGTGAAGGATCAACACTGTCTTAAAAGTCGAAATTTTTTGATTATTTCGCTTTTGGGGGACAATACTTTGAAAACGCAATAGAAACCTATGGTATCAGTTTCCCAAACCAAATCAATCCGCACTTGGCAACTGTAGAGTTACTGTCAATTTTACCGAAAGACTTTCTATTGCAGCCCTTATTCATCACGTTTCTCTTATTAGCCCGAATTACACCCAATTATGCGCCCTTATTCCCTTATTTTTCGTGCGTAATCCATCATCTAAAACATAAGGGCGCGTTTGGGGGCTTTGTTGGCTACTAAGGGAAACTTGATAAATAAAAGCGGCAATGTCAGTGATTTAAATTTTCCTTTTTTTGCTTTTCTCCAAACGATATTTTGCGATTCGGAGTCCCATGATTCGTTCGGTGATTCCGAGATTCTTTGCGGCTTTTGATATGTTGCCGTTTGTACGTTTGAGTTCATCGGTGATCATGTCCCTCTCGACCGATTCGAGGACTTCCGGTAGCGTTCCTATCCGCTGAAGAATAATATTTCCCATCATAAACTGTTGAATTTCCTCCGGCAAATGATAGCTATGAATCATTTCGTCGGTGGAAAGGATGACGGCACGTTCCATTGTGTTTTCCAATTCGCGGATATTTCCGGGCCACGGGTAATGGTTCAATAGATTGGTTGTTGACGCCGAAAATGAAACGTGTGGCTTACCGTATTCCTCGCAAAACCGTTTGGCAAAATGGTTTGCCAGCAACATGACGTCTGTTTTACGGTCTCGAAGTGGCGGAATGACAATGGGAAAGACGCTGAGCCGATAATATAAGTCTTGCCGAAACGTTCCGTTATCGGCTAACTTTTTCAGATCACCGTTCGTCGCGGCAATTACTCGCACATCCACACGAAGCGTTTCCGATCCTCCGACTCTTTCAAACGTCCGTTCTTGCAAGATGCGTAAGAATTTCGATTGCAACATCAGCGGGAGTTCGCCGATTTCGTCGAGAAATATCGTGCCGCCGTCCGCTTGTTCAAAATATCCTTTTTGCTGCTGTACCGCACCGGTAAACGAACCTTTTTCGTGTCCGAACAAAACACTTTCGATGAGATTTTCTGGAATCGCCGCGCAATTCACTTTGATAAACGGCATTTTCGCTCGCGACGACGCATAATGAATGTCGTTGGCGAACCGCTCTTTGCCGACGCCGGTTTCTCCGAGCAATAAGACGGTTGCTTTTGTGTTGCAAACCATGTTCATTTGCCGGTGAATCCGCCGCATTCCTTCGCTTGTGCCGATGGATGAAAATTTATGACACCGTTCCTGCAACTCTGCCTGCAAACGTCTGTTTTCCGCTTTCAGTTGATTAAACTCCTCAATGGAAACTTGGCAGACGTGAACAAATTGACTGATAGACGCTCCAACAACAGTCAAGAGCCAGACCTTTTCGTCCAACGGTTCCGGCGAATACGGTAAGTCAATGCTGATTGTTCCGATCACTTCGACGCCGCTACGGATCGGAACGCAAATAAACGATGTTTCATACGCTTCCTTCATGTCGCGCGCGCCGGTGCGGTTGAGAAAGAGCGGCTCTTCCGAAATTCGCGGCACAGCAATCGGATTGCCGGTGTTGACGACTCGCCCTGTAATTCCCTCGCCGGGAAGATAACATCCTTTTTTCAGTTGTTCTTTGTCCAGCCCATAACCTTCGGCAATGTCGATTTCTCCTGTCACGCGATTTAAAATAGAAATCGCGCCGCGAATAATGCCGATGCAAGACGCCATTTTTTCCAATAACGGCTTGAATACCGATTCCACGTCCGACATTTCGGAAAGAATGATGCTGATTTCATAAAGAAGCCGTAGCTCATTCCGCCATCGCGTGCAACCGGACGAATCGTCAGCGGCACACTCCATCGAACCAGAAGCGTGACGACATTGCGGCGTTTTTTTTGTCGTTGTTTCCACTTGCGGAATCATAAGAACAGCGATTTTGAAAGCGAATCAGTTTGTTGTACTAAATCGTAAAAAGCAAAAAATATGCCAATGACTCGCTGAGGTACTGAAACAAGGTATTTTTGTCTATTTTGCCAGAAATTTTTCGCAATTTCGCCGTTTTGCTTTACTTTTCTTTATCGCTACAGTTGAGAAATACTCAACGGCAACAAATTTGTTACGAGAAAGAGAGCTGCGCACAAAATTGTTTTCTGAATTTAAGAGAGAATATATTTGGCACAACAGCAAAATTGCCATAGATTTGTTTGTTTAAGAGTAACTATTCAGTTGTCCTATGCGGATTTATTTGGTTTGAGCGACTGAATAGTTACAAGTTATTTTATCATTTCGATTTTTTCCCACTTGAAACAATTGAAAAACAATGATAAAATAAAAAACATTGCAATAAAGTACTTCATAACGCTTGGAAATTGTCTGCGGGTCGGTAGCTCAGTTGGTTAGAGCAGGAGACTCATAATCTCTTGGTCGTGGGTTCAAGTCCTACCCGACCTAATATTCTATGTTGTCACCAGTTGCCTTGTTTTGTAATGTATCGCAAAACAAGGCATTTTTATTTAACGGTTCAAATTCTGCGGCGTCTTTCCGACGCTTTCAGCCCCCCAAAAAATCCCACCCCCATACGACGGTTTTACCTCTTGTTTTCCCGATTCAAAACGAGGATTGATTTTCAATTTTTTTTCAGAAAAGCCCTCAGCAATTTCAGGAAACCCTTTGTTTTCAAGAGTAGCTCTCCAAATACTGGCTTTTTGATCCTTTTCCCCGAAGTCCTCTGTGATCATTTGGTAATGGTCAAGGGAGGTTTTCGGGCTATGCCCTAATACTCTGCTTGCGCAGGCATTTTTGCGTATCTTCCCCTCTAGTACAAAGGCGCGCAATTTCACTATACTCATTGCACTTGAGTTTTCGGTTTTATGAATGGAGATCAAACCGGATTTTACGGTATAACGGCATCAGTGAAAACCGAATGTCCAAGTGTGAAAAGTATAGAAATGACGATGCCACGCGACGTTTCGGGAAACGCCGCTGCCTTTCAACTACACGTCAAGATTTTTAACCTCAAGTGCGTGTTTTTCGATAAATTCACGGCGAGGTTCGACTTTGTCGCCCATTAAAATACGGAATAAATCGTCAGCGGCTGAGGCGTCTTCCATTGTGATTTGCACTAAGACGCGGTTTGCCGGGTCGAGCGTCGTTTCCCGAAGTTCTTCCGGGTTCATTTCGCCGAGTCCTTTGAACCGCGTGATTTCCATCGCTTTTTCACCGGTGGCACGCACCGCGCTGAGTAAACTCCGCAAATCTTCAATGCCGGTCAAGTTGTCGCCATGTCGGAATGTGTAACGCGAAGTCTGTACGCCTGTCCGTTCTTTCGGCGTCAGCGAATCAATACCGAATCCCATTTCATGCAACGACGCCAAATGCCGATTAATTGACCGCACTTCATGTAATTCAAGAATCCGCATCTTATGTTCGTCTAACGCTTCCAGCGTTGCGTCTTTACTCGCGTCGTTTTTCTCGCTGCTTGTATCGTCGGCATCTGAAATCGTTGCGGCTTCGCCGGTTTCACGCTGATTTTTCGCGATAAAATCGTCCCGCTCTTGCGTCGTAATGAACCAGTACTCTTTTTGATTCCATAGAATATGATGCACGGGCAATCGTCCGTTTTCCGCGTCTTGACGCTGCGCGTGTTCCCGCAAACTGATACCGCGACGTTCCAACGCGACAATCGAATCTTCAATCGCCGCCAGCGTCCGGCAAAGCCGCTCCATCTGTTCTCCTTCGATAATCTCGTTTTGCTCGGTGACAAATTGCGAGTTGCTCAAACCGAGATCAAGCAGTTGCCGTTTCATTTCTTCGTCGGTTTGAATGTAATACTGCGATTCTTTTTTACCGACTTTTCGCGTCACGCGATACAATGGCGGTTGCGCCAAATAAACGTGTCCCGCTTTGAGCAAATCATACATCTGTCGATAAAAGAAAGTTAGCAGTAGCGTGCGAATGTGCGAACCGTCCACGTCGGCGTCGGTCATAATGACGACTTTTCCGTAACGGCGTTTAGACAAATCGACTTCCTCGCCAAAACCGGAACCAATCGCGGTAATTAAAGTCCGGACTTCTTCATTGGCAAGAACTTTGTCTTCACGAGCTTTATAAGCGTTGATGACTTTTCCTCGTAACGGCAGAATTGCCTGAAATTCACGAATTCGTCCACCTTCCGCCGAACCACCTGCTGAATCGCCCTCAACCAAATAGAGTTCGCATTTTTCCACGTCGTGACTTGTGCAATCACGTAGCTTTCCGGGCATTCCGCCGCTGCTGAGCGCGCCTTTACGCTCTCGAACCATCATTCGCGCTTTACGTGCGCTTTCGCGAGCTTCCGCCGCGAGAAGTCCTTTTTTGGCAATCGTCTGTGCCGTCTTAGGATTTTCTTCGAGAAACTTCGCTAACGACTCACCAAATACTGAATTGACCAAACCTTCCACTTCGCCGTTGCCGAGTTTAGTCTTCGTTTGTCCTTCAAATCGCGGATTCGGTACGCGCATTGAAATCACTGCCGTCAAACCTTCTCGAAAATCGTCGCCGGTCGGAACAAGTTGCTTTCCAAAAAGGTTTTCGTTTTTACCGTAATTATTCAGCGTTCGCGTCAATGCTGTGCGGAAACCTGATAAATGCGTTCCGCCTTCAATCGTGTGAATATTGTTGACATAAGAGCGGATGTTTTCGGTGTATTCGACTGTGTATTGCATAGCAATTTCCACGCCGACTCCGTCAATTTCCTGATCAATGTAAATGATTTCTTTATGAAGCGGATCGGTCGAGCGATTCAGATATTCGACAAAATCCATCAAGCCGTTTTTGTAATCATAAATTTCTTCGTCGCCGGTTCGCGTGTCACGCAACACGATTTTTACGCCGCGATTAAGAAACGCGAGGTCTTGCAACCGCCGTTGCAGAACTTTATAGTCAAACTTTGTATCGAGAAAGATTTCCGGGTCGGGTTTGAATGTTGTTTTTGTTCCGTGAAGCGTTGATTTTCCGACTTGCGAAACCGAACCGGTCGGCACGCCGCGTTCATATTCCTGTTGATAAGCCATGCCGCCGCGACGTACCTCGACCTCGCACCATTCGGAAAGAAAATTGACGACAGTCACGCCGACTCCGTGCAAACCGCCGGACGTTTGATACGCGCCTTTGCTGAACTTGCCGCCGAATTTGAGAACGGTCATCACGCCTTCGAGCGTTGAAATTTTAAGATCGGGATGTTCTTCAATCGGAATACCGCGTCCATCGTCTTCGACCGTTACCGAACCGTCATTATTGATAGTTACGTTGATTGTTGTCGCGAACTTTGCCATTGCTTCGTCGATGGAATTATCCACGACTTCGCTGACAAGATGATGCAATCCACGAACGCCGGTATCGCCGATATACATGGCGGGACGTTTTCGCACATGTTCCTGATCGCTCAAATGCTCAAGGTCTTTCGCGGTGTACTCGGCATTCGCTTCGGGAGTCGTGTAATGATGATTTTCCTGCGGCTCAACCCGAAAATCTTCCGACAACCCGCCCGCGTCCTGATGGTCTGAATCTTGGGAATTTGAAATCATATTTTCTTTCGTAATTATTTCTAAAAAATCTGTTTTTGTAGAGTTAACAATATTTGGGGTTCAACTCCGGTTACGAGTGGATGTTGATCAATGATAGTTTTACGAGAAACTTAAATCACCGAGATTACCAATCGCAAATTTTTGTATACGCCATATTGTATATATTTTTTACAAAATTGGAATATTGGGTTTCACTTAAGAGTCGCTTTCAAAGCATCACCCCGCTTTTGGAATAGAAGTAAATTTTGAATCAAATATCGGTGAGCCAATATCCAACCGATATTTGATTTTTCTCTTAACCTATAGAACTGGTTTATCTTCGGACTTTTTCTGCTTTTGGACAAGTTGTTCCTTAACGTATTGCTGGTCAATTTCTCGGAGGACAGAAAATTCAATGGTGGTTTGTTTGCCGTCGGCTTTTTCAAGAGTGACAGTCAAGCTATTAGAAGACACATATTTGGCATTAGTTTTTTGAATAAGCCATCTTGTGATTCCCAAACTCGATAACTGTCATAAGGAATGCCAAGCTCCATCAAGAGTTTTACTTTTTTCTTTTCGGGATATTTGGAATCCTTGATCAATTCCAAAAATTTTTCATCAGCTCGTGGTTCAAGTGAAAAAAGTTCAACAAGAAGTGCATGCATCTCATTGAGCATTTTTATTTGCAGTCGCAAAAGACCACTTTGTACATCATATTCCAACTTTTCCTGTAACCATTTGTGTTGTGCAACTTTCAGCATTTTATTTTCAGCATCAAACCTTTCCTTGAGTTTATCATACTCAGGTTTTAGTTCAATAGGCAACTCTTTATTTATATTATTAACGAGAAGTTCTCCAAATCGCTTAACAGCATTCAATCGTTCTTCATTGTGAAGTGTTTCCATGCCAAGTACAGGAACAGATGTATTTATTCGCCCAGCCTTTAAAAAAGGGTTTATCGTCCAGCAGTCGTTGTCAATAACATCAACAAAAAAATTCTGTAG
The DNA here is from genome assembly GCA_031267635.1 of Planctomycetaceae bacterium. Classification (GTDB taxonomy): domain Bacteria; phylum Planctomycetota; class Planctomycetia; order Pirellulales; family Thermoguttaceae; genus WRMR01. The sequence continues at coordinate 5,188 of JAIRYX010000086.1, read as the reverse complement.
GCGAATACATTCTTTGGCAAAAGATAATCGTCTATTGATAAAATGATCATTACGTTTTGTTTCATCTATTATATAAGTATCTTTTTCATCCCATTCAAAAGTGAATAAGTCATTTCTTGTTTTCGCGAATAATTCCTCAATTTGTTGAAGATGAAAAAAAACAAGCAAATGCATGTTCAGACTATCAGAAACCCAAACATCAAGTGGAAGCCCAACGCATTGAGGATCATATATTTTCTTTGTTTTAATAACGTCAGCTAATTCTTCCAATGTTAATGTTATAAAACAATCATTATCGTCTTGTAGAAGATCGAATGAATATACAATATTATTTCCAACAAAAAAGAATAAAAAAAATATATATAACCGCATTAGGCTTTCTCCATTTCTTAATCGTAAAGGATTTTGACCGAAAAATAACACATCTTGAAAAACACAACTACACCCAAACGAACCACGACAAAAAAAACGAAGAGATAACAAATACCTGCCTTTAAAAGAACACCGAAAACTCTTCCAGCAAACACAAACATCAAAAAAATAAAGAAAGATTTGTGCAAGCAGTATTGACTTATGGAGCTGGTTTATCTTCGGACTTTTTCTGCTTTAATGCAAGGTGTGATTTTACATAATCCTGATCTTCTGGACGGAGTACGGAAAGCTCTATTGTCGTTTGTTTACTGTTGCGTTTTGCCAAAGTTACAACATCATTTTTTAATGCGATGAATTTTGCGTCGGTTTGAAAAATTTTGTCGCGGCTTTGCCAAAGACGGAAACCGTCATCAGGATATTCTTTTTCTACCTTGCCAACAGCATCAAGAATAGTGTCAACCAGTTTGGAATCCACTTTTTTCTCTTTCAGCATTGTTTCCAATTTAGACTTTCTGTATGGCAAAAAAGAATAACGTTCGATAAGATATTCCTGAACATCTTTCTCAAAACGTTTACGAATATCACGCGCATCACGTTGTATGAGCATTTTGTCGTGTTTTCGGCGTTGTTCTTGTTGTTCTTCACGATATTTTTTATACGCTTCACGAGTTGCTTGATCTTCAACGTTACTCATATCCATTCCCGGTATATAATGTTCTTTATAGGAATCGGGAGGAACAAAGCGTCTGTCTAAAATAATCATTTCATTGGAATTAGGGTCGTAGTTTTCATCAATTTGTAAAACGATACCTTGATAAAGTTCCAACAGCCGTTCTGCGTATTTTTTTCGCAAAACTGAATTACAATCATTGAGAACATCCGCCTTTGCCGGTTTGAATCGCCACGGGTTATGTTCATGAGGAATATCCGTTCTTTCCGTTCTGAAGCGTAACAAGAGAAGTGTCTGTATTTGTTTTATCTGAGTGTCCATCAAGTATTTAACTTTGAGACCGGATATTCTAATGTCGCTGATTTTTAAGGGATAAAATATGATTTTATCAAAAATATCCTTTGAATTTTCCACAAGAACAGTTCCCTTGTCATTATTAGGAAATGCTCCAAGAATATCTCCCATTCGTTCGATATATAATGCAGGGGATTCTTGAGTCATTTCCTCAAATTGGCGAATAGAAAGCATTGTTTTTTCTGGAGAAACTTCATTATCATAGATCATCTCATGAACTTTTAAATTCATTTCCGATAATTTAATATAGAATTCTTCGTATTTGTTAATGTCCTGTTCTGTTTGCGGCAATGCGGCACCGCAAGCCAGGATTTCACAAAATAACACGAGAAACAATGTTTTTATCCAATGATATTTCATTTTCTTCCTTTAATAAAATTGGATCAATTATTTATGCTGTAATTTAAATTACCATTAGGTTTTGGGATCGGTACTCGTGTTGCAGAGACGCCACCTTTGGAAATAGTACATCCTTTTTGACCATCAAGTTGATACGACTGATTTAGCGTAATGAATGGTACAGGAGCTTGATTCTCCTCTTTTTGATATTCCAAAGGAATTGCCCACAAGAAAGTACCTTGTCCGATATTTAATGAAAACGCGCCAGAAGTTACTTCATCATACGTAGCTATTTTACATCCATTATTTATATCACCATTTCCCCCTAAACAATCACCTTCAATAGGACTCAACTCTCCATCTCTACTTTGTTGGCTACCTGTACCTACTCCAGACGCCGAACCTTTGTGAATAGATAATTGACTAAAAGAAACACTTTTAGGTAACAGGTAAGTTGAAGCATAAAAACCTGCACCTACTTCATTCGGTTGAAATGGAATATGACTAATAAGCTTTTGATATGCCCCAGATGGTGCAATTGCAGTTAGTCCAATAGTTTCCGTTACCGGAATACCATTTACTTGTGTTGCTACCGTTATATCAGCGGCACCTGGATTCTTTTTAATCGTAAAAGACTGAGAACTTACAGAGCATACATTAAAATTAGAATTCATTATAGTAATAGTTCCTATAGTCTGATTTGGTGGCACTGTTTGAATATCAACTGCTCCGACTTCACCAAGTCCGAACGTCGTATAACTTCGCTGTGGTGCAAAATTATCTGCCGGAATTAATGTTATTTTGAGTTGTCCGTTTGTGACGTTTAACGGCATAGAAATACTTCCAGAATAAGGTCCATCTGTTCGTGTTGACTTCACAGTTGTACCATCCGCCTCATATTCGGTAATTATAAATTCTACTTTCATCGTAAATGACAAAAAATAAACTCCTGCTTGCGACGCGTGTGCAGTTGCGATTTTTGTTTCTGTGTCTCCGACTGAGAGTGATGGTGACGCATTTGCAGACGGATCATCGGTAGACGCTACAAAGTGCCATGTAGTGTCTGTTATTTTTTCTTCGTCATTTAGTGTCGGTTCTCCATTATACGTAGCAACTACCGAATAAGTTGCATCTTCATTTATATTTACTGATGTTCGTACCTTATTGTTTTGTGCCGGATCAACAGGTCCCGTCTGAACGGCATTTAGGGAAATTGTAACATTGGCGGTTACACTACTTCCCAACAGTAATAAGAGTATAAAGGATACAAACAATCGACGAATGTTATTGGAACATTCTTTTTCAAACCAATTTTTTTTCATAGCACAAAGCTCCTTTTGCTCTAGGTTTAGTTACTTGACATGTGTAAATGCCATTTACTTTTAGTCATTTTACCTATTACTTAAACAAATTACAATAGAAACCTTAATTTTTCCGTTCGAGAAAAAATTTAGGCGGTCCATCTTTCTGTTCTATAATAGAATTCCTCAATGATTCATTATTGTTATAGTGATAATCAAATGCTTGTTTCATTATGGTAAGCCACTCTTTGCGTTGTTCCTCATCCCACTGGTTCAAACGCCATTTCAGGGATTTAGCGATTTGTGTAGCGTCATCAGTTTGGTGCGCAATACCGGTTGCCGCTTGATATACCGCAGTACGATATTTTCCTTGTAATTCAATATTATCACATTTATTGTATTGATTTTCCAGCGTATTCCAAAATGAAATAATCTGCCACTCATTGCCTTCCTCAACATGTTCAGGAAATGGCGGCGGATCATAACGATATGGATTTACCCAAGGTATTCCTGCCGCCTCGTCAAAAACAGGTGTCCCCGTAAGCCGCACAATCATAACAGCGGAAAAAGCTACATTAAAACAGTAATTACGATCAACTTTGATATAATAATTAGCAGGACCAGTGACCACAAATTGCTTATAACATCCACCCCAAAAATCACGCATTCGAGATTTTACCAAAGGTACGATTTTTCTGGTTTGCATTTCAGCATCCATAGAATACTCTTTCCAAACTTTACTATATTGCGTTCCCAATGTTTTACCATCTCGTTGTTTATCACAGGGATAAACTTCAATACAATAATCACGCATACGGTTTGCGCCTCCATGTCCGTCTTTGTTGAAGAAATAAAATCCGACACGAAATGTTCCTTCATGTTTAATTTGAATATGTGTCCACAAATCAGGTCCATCTTTTGCCCAAGGATATGCTTCACCGTGATCATCCCATTCAGTTTGCCGTCGATATCCATTCAACGGATTCCAAAGAGAACGTGGATTATCTGTTTTTATCCAATGACACCACCTTCGTATGCAATCGTCTGGGGTAGCATTTGGACCGATAAAACCGGATACACGATACACATCTTCTGAAAAAATAATTTTCTGATCTAATGGTGAAGCGGCAGCACATAAAATAGTCCAATTTTTAGCAGTCCTTCCCGTCCAATCCCCTTGCGTTTTCCAGTCTTCGCCGAGATAGCCGGCGTAAGGAGTCGGCAATGGTTCATTGAGCAATTCCAGTTTCGCCTGCATTGCTTTGATTTCTTCAAGCGTCGGCGGCTTAATTACAGACGGATGCGGCGGGAAATTTTTTGTCGCAACGGTGTTGATTTGTCGGTTGCTCGTTTGTCTGTTTGATTTTACAATTCCTGATTTTCTCGCCAATGATTTCAACTGTTTTTTAGGGTCAATCGTTGTAAAGCCGCCCAAATAGCAGCCGAACGATACGCGACGATCAGAAAGCGGGACAATGGCTCTGATAAAACGGTCGTTCGTTTTCCAGTAGGAATTGAGATCACCGACATATTGTTCTTGCAACGGGTCAAAGACGCCGATTCCTTTTAAACGGGTTCCAAATAAAATCATTCCCGTCGTCGGGTCTTCGGCAAGGCAGGTGATATGATCTTCCGGTAAAAGCTGTGCCATTTCTTGAGCCGATACCTCTTGCCACTCTTTCGGCGCTCCGCCATATAAGCCCTTCACTTTGTCGGCATAATTCAAACCTCTCAAATATTGCCACGTCGCTCCGCCGTTTTTACTCCACACAATGCCCGCATTCGTGGCTGCGTAAATCGTGTTATCGCTTGCGATTAAAACATGATTCACTAGATCACTCGGCAATCCTTCGCCGCGAGGCATTAATGGAACAGGGCTGCAATTGTCGGGTCCAAAACGAAAAGGCGCGGAAACCTTTTTTACCACACGATACTTTCCGCCGGTATCACGATTGAAAAAAGAAAGTCCGTGACATTGAGTTCCAACAATCAAATTTCCAAAAGAATCAAAAGTCAGCGACGACGCCTGATCTTCCGGTAAGCCGTCTTCACGTGTGTAGTGCCGCCATGAATCCGTTTTGACAGAATATCTTGTGATACCGGCGCTCGTCGCAATCCAAACGTCGCCGTCAAGCGGACATATTTGAATATC
>JAIRYX010000076.1 GCA_031267635.1 Planctomycetaceae bacterium | reverse complement strand
TTGGTACGGGAACTGGATAAAACAAGTCTGAGTGAATGGGCGTCGGTGAAACTGACAACGATTGGCGAAAGTTGCCGCGCTATGCTGAAAGAATCGTTGCGTAACATGATCAATTGGATTATTGACCGCCTGGAGTTTACCGGAAAAACCGCGAAACGCATGCAAGCATTGCTCACCCGCCTCGGCTTGGCAAAATGAACGACTAACTTTTTTATGCCAATTTAACATGCGTTTGGATGCTTATTTTAAGAGAGATGAGGGGAATTTGCAAAAGTTTAGTTAATACGTATGAGTTACTCGCTCTTAAACACAAATTCTACTTCGTCGAAATCCACGTTGATTGTTGCTTTCGCGTCGGTTGCGTGCCGTCCGAGGCCGTCTTTGAGCATTTCTACCGCGAGAGGATTTTTGATTTGACGTTGAATGACTCGTTTGAGCGGTCTCGCTCCGAATGTTATGTCATATCCTTGTTCGCAAATTGCATCCAACGCTTTCCGCGTAACATTGAGCGTGACATTTTGCTTTGCCAGCATCTGTTGCAAATGCGCAATTTGTAACCGGACAATTTTGCCGATCTCCTCTCTTTTGAGCGGATGAAAGACAATCGTTTCATCAACCCGGTTTAAAAATTCAGGAAGCAGATGCGTCCGCAAAATATCAAAGACCGCATCTTTGATTTCTTCATCGCTTCCGTTTTCGCGGGCGATTTCCTGAATCGCCTGACTGCCGATGTTCGAGGTCATCACGATAATCGTGTTAGTGAAATCGACCGTATGACCTTGATTGTCCGATAAACGCCCATCGTCTAACACTTGCAGCAAAATATTGAAGACGTCTCGATGCGCTTTCTCGATTTCGTCAAACAACACAACCGCATAAGGTCGCCGACGTACCGCTTCGGTCAGAACGCCGCCTTCTTCGTAACCAACGTACCCCGGAGGCGCACCGATCAATCGACTGACCGTATGCTTTTCCATAAATTCACTCATATCGACCCGCACCATCGCGTTTTCGTCGTCAAACATCGCTTGAGCAAGCGCCTTGCAAAGCTCGGTTTTTCCTACGCCGGTCGGACCGAGAAATATGAACGAGCCGATAGGACGGCTTGGGTCTTGTAATCCCGCGCGGCTTCGTCGCACCGCGTTTGCCACCGCGTCCACCGCTTCGTCCTGACCGACAACACGTTGATGCAAACGATCTTCCAACACGAGTAGTTTCGCGCGTTCCGTCTCCATCATCCGCGTTACCGGAATCCCCGTCCACACGCTGACCACTTCCGCGATTTCTTCCGGTCCGACAACCTGCCGTAATAATTTTCCAGTCGGCTCGTCGGCAGATTCTTCGTTATCAAGTTCGTCGAGTTGTTTTGCAAACAGCTTTTGTTGCGTGTCGAGTTCAAATAAACGTTGATATTGCGATTCTTCGACCATTTTGCCGCGCGATTGCTCGTCGTTGATTTTCGTTTGTAATTGCTTAAATTCGCGTTCCGTACCGGAGAGCTTTTCCCGAAGTTGATGCACGTCGCCGACGCCGCTTTTTTCTTTTTCCCAACGAGCGCGAAGCGTTTTCAAATCGTTTTGCAGTTTAGCGATTTCTTTTTCGACGTCGGCAAGCCGCTTTTTCGCGTGCGACTCGGTTTCATCAGCAAGCTGACGCGCCGCCAATTCCAATTGAACAAGCCGCCTCTGCACTTGATCTATTTCAGTCGGAACGCTTTCCAATTCCATTGCCAAACGGCTCATCGCTTCGTCCATCAAATCAATCGCTTTATCCGGTAAAAAACGTTCCGTAATATAACGATGCGAAAGTTCCGCCGCCGCAACTAACGCCGAATCAGTGATTTTAACGCCTTTATGATGACTCTCGTAGCGAGGCTTGAGTCCGCGTAAAATAGCAATCGTGTCTTCCAACGACGGCTCGCCGACAAATACCTGTTGAAAACGCCGTTCCAACGCCGCATCCTTTTCAATATATTTCCGATACTCGTCGAGCGTCGTTGCGCCGATACATCGCAAATCACCGCGTGCCAACGCCGGTTTCAAAAGATTCGCCGCATCGCTTCCACCTTCGGCACGTCCCGCACCGATAACCGTGTGCAGTTCGTCAATAAACAAAATGATCGAACCCGCCGCTTCCTCGACTTCATAAAGCACGGCTTTCAGCCGTTCTTCAAAATCGCCGCGAAACTTCGCGCCGGCAACCAACGCTCCCATATCAAGCGCAATCACCCGTTTATTTTTGAGAGATTCCGGCACGTCGCTTTCAACAATCCGCAACGCCAAACCTTCCGCAATCGCCGTTTTACCAACGCCCGGTTCGCCGATCAGCACCGGATTGTTTTTCGTCCGCCGCGAAAGCACCTGAATCACACGGCGGATTTCGGAATCGCGCCCAATCACCGGATCAAGTTTTCCTTTTTGCGCCCGTTCCACAAGATCAATTCCGTATTTTTCCAACGCCTGACGCTTGGATTCCGGGTCTTGGTCGGTAACGCGGGTTGTACCGCGAACCTGCATCACCGCTTTGCGAAGCAGTTTTGCGTCTATCGCGTTTAGCTCCAAAATCTCTTTCGCTTTCGACGGCTGTTCCGCCAGCGCGAGCAAAAGATGCTCGGTAGAAATATAGTCATCCTGCAATTTTTCCGCTTCATCGGCGGCGACATGGAAAATTTTCTGCAATTCATGGTTCGGATTCGGCGACGCTCCTCCTTGCACTTTCGGTAAATGCGACAGATCGGCAGTTACCATTTGCTGCAATTGACGTTGATTGGCTCCGAGTTGTTTCAAAATCGCCTGCACGCCGCCGTTTTGTTCCTGCAGCAACGCCGTAAGAAGATGCAGCGCCGAGATTTCAGGATTATCTCCCTTGACAGCCAGCCCCTGCGCAGCGGAAACGGCTTCCTGTGTTTTCGCGGTAAGTTTGTCAAACGAAAATGTCATTTCTTCCTCTCTCCTTCCTTTGCGTGGAAACTGCCGTTTTGACAGTTGTTGCCAACAGATTTCCTTCTCTTTTGCAAATACGATACCAGAACAGAATCGGACAAACTGCGGCAACAAAAAAAGAATCTTCTTGGAACGAACGTTTTCGAGAGAACTGCGACTGGAGCGTTAAGGACAAGAGTGACTTTTGAGGCATGAGGAACGATAAACAACTGGCAACTTCCGAAAACCTCTCCTGCCAAAACTCAAATTATGATTTCATACAGGTTGGCAAGTGTTTGATGGTGCTATCAACGAGGTTTCCAAAAGTTGCTAATCGTGTTACTTATTTCCGGCTATTGATTTTTTGGAATAATAAGCAATGCAGGAACAGACGCCTTACCGGACTCATGAGGTATTGCTGCCGTTTCTTTTGGTGTTTTTTCCGAATCGGCGTTTTGGGCGGTGTCTGATCAAAAGTATTAACACAAATATTACGCGGTGCTTTGCAAGAGTTTTTTGATAGTGGAACGTATTTTTTTGATTTTTTTTGGGTCGTCGTTTACGAGGTCTAAAAAATCGACGATTCTTAA
>JAIRYX010000057.1 GCA_031267635.1 Planctomycetaceae bacterium | reverse complement strand
TGGAATGATAAAGCCGCCGGAACCCTGTTGCCGTCAAGTTATATGTTTGACTGGCAATATGAGATTTTTGATTTTGATTTGGCGAATACGTTTGACCATAGCGACATGGCGCGCCTGATTGCTCCGCGTCCGTTTATGGTGGAACGCGGACATAACGACGGAGTTTCAAGCGACGAGTTAGTGAGTTATGAGTTCGGCAAGGTACGCTATTATTACGATATGTTTCTGAAAATGCCGGAACGCGCGGAAATTTTGTATTTACCCGACGGGCATTTTCCTTACGTAACGCCGATTCTGCCGTTCTTGGATAAATGGTTGAAAGAAGAAAAGTGAATTTTCGGAAACAAAAGAGAGTTTTTTTCTCCTCCGCCGACAAATAGTGGACGGTTCAAACGATTTTTGTCTTTTCACCAACGTGGGGGTAACCTTTGCGGTAGGGTGTTCAAAATGTTATTTTGATTTTCTGGTAGATGTTTCTTTTTCCATTTTTCGTAATATTTCAGTGGAATTTTTTAAAGATGGTCTTTTCTGTTATTGTTGAAATTTATACAGTATAGTGATGTGCGTTTTAATAGTTTTAGTCCCCGATATTTCTGCGTTGTTATCTAACTTCGACGACGAGACCGCGCACGTTGTATGCACAAGGTGAGGAGGTTGTCGTTTGGGTTCTGTTGCAGCTTGCCGCGTTGGCGAAACGTGGTGAGGCGATCAAGCATCCTCTTTCCACTCCTTCTTCGAGTCTTCCCGTTTATGAAAAAGAGCCGTCGAAACAACGCCGCCAAAAATCGGGAGCGAAAAAAAGTCATCGCGGCGCCCATCGTTCCCCGCCACAAAAAATCACCCATCATCAAGAGCATCATGTTGTCCTGCGGGTGTTCAATGGTATTTTCATGACGGACTTTTGGGGTGCGTCCAATGCGATCGTCTGCGCAGGAAAACAAAAATGTCTGGTGCATTTGCTCCGCGAACTTAAAAACGTAACAAAATATAAGGACAAAACCGGCGATTGAAACGAATTTGCCAAACAGTTGAAACGGATTCTCCGAGATGGAATACGTTTTTGCGGGAAGCGTTCGGAGTTGGAGGCGACAACATTCGAACGTTTACGTAACCGTATTGAACTGCGGTTGTCGAAATTACTTCAACAGGATTGGAACAATAGGGACGCGAACAAGGTGCCGAAACGCAAGCAAGCTTAATGAGCATCTTTCAAACTCTAAAACAAAGAAAAGGCAACCCCGTAAAAACGCTCGTCAACACACTAAAAGAACTAATACTCACAAAAAAATTACCACCACTACCAAAAAACAAAATTGCACTGAATAATTACCGAAAACTGAATAGTTCCCTACAAAGAATCAATTCATGGGAGAGTCATTTCTCGGTTTTTTTCAGCCCCAATTTTTCCGTAAGAAAATCAAGAATCAGTGTTCGCAGATGAACCGTCGTCCCTGCGCGTTCAAAAATACCGTGCGAGCGGGACGGATAAGACATCATGCGGAATTGTTTGCCGTGTTTAATGAGCGTATCAATCAACATATCAAACGTTTGGTAATGGCAGTTGTCGTCCGCCGTGCCGTGAATGACAAGCAGTTCGCCTTTCAGGTTGTGGGCGTAGGTCATCGGCGAGTTCCGCCGGTACTCTTCTTTTTCCGCCGCGTCCGCCGCCGGATTTCCTAAATAACGTTCTTGATAAATCGTATCGTAATTCCGTTCATCCGCCACCGCCGCGACTGCCACGCCAACTTGATAAACGTCGGGATATTGAAACATCGCGTGAAGCGTCGAAGTCCCTCCGCCGCTCCATCCCCAAATCGCAACGCGATTCGCGTCCAGTTTCGGATTATTTTTAAGCGATTCTCTCATCGCGTCCGCTTGGTCTTTCGGAGCAATCTGTCCGAGTTTTCGGTAAATTGATTGCCGCCATTCGCGTCCTTTTGGCGCGGGCGTGCCGCGATTGTCGAAACTCATCACCACCGCTCCCCGTTGTGCCAACATCTGATGCCACAAATAATTCTTTTCCCCCCATTGATCCAAAACAGTTTGTCCCGCCGGTTCGCCGTAAACATAGACAATTACCGGATACTTCTCGCTGTTGTTCGAACGGTAATCTGGCGGATAGATCGCCCAACCGTCCATCGTCACGTTTTCCGCCGTTGTTACTTGAAACAGTTCTGCCTTACCGAGTTTCAAAGAACTCAGTTTCTCTTTCAACTCGCGGTTGTCGGTCAGCGTTCGCACAACGTCATGAGATGGCAGGCGTATCAGTTCAACAATCGGCGGTACGCCGAAACGCGAATACTTATGAATCGCCAGCGTCGCGTCGGGAGAAATCCGGTAGGTGTGCGTTCCGTCTTGTCCTTTCGGCGTAATACGTTGACATTCGCTTCCGTCAAGAGCGATGCGGTACAGATATTTTTGCGTTGCGTTTTCGGGCGACGCAGAAAAATAGAAACCGGTTTCCCGTCTTTTATTTTCCTTTTCCTCATAATCCCACGAAAGGAAATCAATGACTTCAAGCTGATCGGGAACTTCATCTTTGTTGAAAATCAAGTAGAGAGACGATCCCGCCAATGCCAATGATGATGATGGCGGATTCCTCGTCCATACAATGTCCGTCACGTAAGAGTACCGCAACCCCGTTCTTTCCGATTGCCAAAGAAAATCGCCGCCGTTAGTAAAAACGTTAGCGTTCCCATACTTTAACCAGTGCATCGGTTCAAAATCAATCCAAGTTCGGCTTTCGTCAAAAGCAATAACTTGCGTTTTTTGCGAGTTTCTAATATCGCACAAATAGATTTTCATTTGATTTTGTAGCCGATTAAACTGCTGCACGATCAATTTATCATACAAATTCGATTTTTGTATCCAATGAACCGCCGTAATATAATGTTCGCTCGGATCTCCGGGAATTTGTATCCATTTTGTCTTACTGAAACCTTCGTCGTTCCTATCAACCGATACAACGCCGATTCGCGCCGCCGCGTTTTTATCGCCGGCTCGCGGATATTTAAATTGCCGCGTAACCGGATACTTTTCCGAAAGATGATCAATCATCGTGAACGTCGGCTCTTCGGCGGTATCCAGCTGCCAATACGCGATCTTTTTGCTGTCCGGCGCCCATCGGAATCCGTCGGCAAGCGAAAATTCTTCTTCATAAACCCAATCAAACGTTCCGTTGATGTAACGGTCGCCGCCGTCGGTGGTGAGCGGCGTAACTTTGTGTGTCGTCAGGTCTTCAAGATAAAGATTGTTGCCACGAACAAAAGCCGCCTGCGTCGCGTCCGGTGACAATTTAGCGAACATCAGCGACGCTTCTTCCGCCTCTGCACCACCGAGTTTGGTCAATGCGTTGTTTTTAAGAGTGTTGTTTTTGGCATGAAGATTCTTATTATCCAGCGTATTCGCTTTAGCGAGATCAAGCACCCAATAATCGCCGCGCGTGTTATGTCGCCAGACGCGGCGAGTGTTCGTAAAAATCAAAACTTTCGAGCGGTCTTCCGAGAATTGCAACGCCTCCGCTTTGAGCGGCGTGGCGGAATCTGTCGGCGCGAGCCATTGTGCATCAATTAAGAGCGTCCGCTTGCCGGTGATGGGGTCTTCAAGATAATAACTCCCGTTTTCCTCGACGCGAAATTTTGATTCTTCCGTGTCCCAAGTGAACGGTATCGACGCTTCGCTAAACTCGTCGCCGTAAATTCGCGGAACAGTAAGCATCGCCGTGTCTGGAGTTGTTGCGGTTTGAATTGACGTTTGAGCCAACGCAAAATTGTCCGCCGTTCCAACTCTCGGCGTAATAAAAAGAAAAGCACAAAATCCAATAAAAAACGTTTGATAAAGTTTTCGCATAAACATCTCGCAAAAAGAATTATTGACAGAACATAGCTCCGCATTCGTGAAGGTATTATATCAGAGACGCTAGAGAAAGACAAGCGTCGAATATCCCTGAATTACAGCGTTTTACGAACACTTGACGCAATCACGCCGACCAACTCATCAATGGTATTACTTGCGAAATTACCACGGGAACTCTTGAAGGATTCAACCATAAAATCACAACCATGAAACGGCAAGCATACGGTTTCAGAGATCTCGAATTTTTCAAACTTATAAAATCCTAGCGCTACATAACGCAAGATATAAACTTGTCGGATGAAGCAAAAAGTTTTTAGAGACGGCGCCTACTTGTTTCCATTCGTTCCAACGCACACTTTTCTTCGTTGCAATACATTTTATGACGCGCGAGAACGCCGTCCCAATCGACCGCCAGAGCGTCAAATTCCGGTCCATCCACGCAAGTAAATTTCGTTTCGTTATTGATTTTGACACGGCAACCGCCGCACATTCCTGTGCCATCAATCATCACCGAATTGAGACTCGCAATCGCGCGGACATTGTATCGACGACAAGTTTCCGCGCAGAATTTCATCATAATCGCAGGACCAATCGTGTAAACGCAACCGATTTTTTCACGTTGCGTTTCGAGTAATTCTTTAAGCGGCTCGGTGACAATACCTTTTCGACCGGCAGAGCCGTCGTCGGTTGTAATAATATGTTCGTCGCTGACGGCGGCAAGTTTGTCTGTCCAGAAGAGTAAATCTTTGTTTCGCGCGCCTTGAATTGAAATGACATGGTTGCTGTATTCCCGCAATTTTCGGGCGATAGGAAAAATCGGAGCGGTACCGACGCCGCCTGCAACCATCACGGCGGTTCCAAAATTTTCAATCTTGCTCGCGTGCCCCAACGGACCAATCAACGCGAATAACGAATCGCCGGTGTTGAGCGAGCAAAGTTTTTTTGTCGAAACGCCGATTGCCATAATCACCAACGTAATTGTTCCGGCGTCACGGTCGAAATCGGCAACCGTCAACGGAATCCGCTCGCCTGATTCGCTGACCATAACAATCACAAAATGCCCCGGATCGGCTTTTTCCGCCAATCGCGGATGATGAACAACCATTTCAAAAATGTTCGGAACAAGTTCGGTTTTCTTCAAAATCGGAAACATAATTTTTCTAGAATGTTTTACTTTCAGATAAAGTCCTTTTCAGCAAGCTGCGTAAACCGGACTATAGACATTTTACGTAACTGTTCACGAATATTTTTCTTTTCAAACGTAATGACACATTAACTTTATTTTACCTCTTTTTTCCAACAAAACAACATCAGTAGCACAACATCCCCAAACCTCATTCTACTTATCACTATTCTACTTATCACTCTTTAAAATTCGGCGTTTGCCAAAAAAGGGGGCTTTAGGGATACGGAAACTTCTTCTGTCCCTTTCGTCTTTTGGGTCACAAAAGTCCTTTTCGCCGCATGTCCCATTTTTGAAGATTTCCGGCAAATTACTCATAAGTCTTTGTTATGTAAAGAGTTAGTAATAATTCCTCGTTGAGAGGGACTACTTTTTTGCGTGTTTTTTCGCAAAATCCTCTCGAGAGATTTTTTTTATCTCTCAAGAGATTTTTTTCATCTCTTGAGAAATGGATTTCATCTCTCGAGAGATTTTTGCTTTATCTCTTGAGAGATGGATTTCATCGCTCGAGAAATTTTTTTCATCTCTTGAGAGATAGATTTTATCTCTCGAGAGATTTTTTGTTATCTCTTGAGAGATA
>JAIRYX010000515.1 GCA_031267635.1 Planctomycetaceae bacterium | reverse complement strand
GAAGAATTAAACATCTTTACTAAATTTAAATGAAAAAACGGGGAAAAAATAAAAAATACAAGTGCCAACATTTTAATAACAACCATGCCATTGAAAAGGGAGGGTTTTTAGAAATTCCCAAAAGCAAAAATTGTCATCAGGCGGATATTTTTCACTTGCACATACACTCACCACACGAAATATACTGGCTACTGTATCATTCAGGTTTTCATTTCTGGTATTGGTTGGGCAAATTTTGTAAAAAGTCGTAATCCCATCAATAAAAATTCGCCCGTATTTGCTTGAAAATCCACTTAGCGAGTTGTCATACTTATGCGCTAATCTATTGTGCGCAAATAATTTTTTACGTTCAGATCAATGGCACAAAAATTTTACACGTAAATTGGTTCAGCCGATTCGCACGGACAATTCAACGCCTTCGTTGAGTGATGTTGAGATGTACCCTTTTGCAGATGACCGAACGCGGAATAAGTATTCAGGACTATAATCCGCGTCATCGGCAACAATCAAAGAGCCGGGGCGAAGCCGATCTTCCACCAAATCCAGTATGTCGGGATAAATTGATTTAGCACCATCAATCATAAGCATATCAACAGTTTCCGGAAGGTCAATACTCAATGTCTGTAGCGCATCACCTTCTCGAATCTCAACCAGATCAATGAGACCGCCGATTGTCAGATTCTTACGTGCTTTCGCCACTTTGGACGGCTCGAATTCGCTGGTAATTAAAAGACCACCGCCATTATCCCGCAAAGCAGCTGCAAGATACAAAGTCGAAATACCAAACGATGTTCCAAACTCAACGATCACGCTTGCACGTTTGATTCGCGCCAACATGTAGAGTATCAAACCGGTTTCCCGCGAGACAGCAAGCGGGAAATCCTTTAAACGTCTGTAAAAGTTGCGATAATCGGCTTTGCTTCGCATTAGGCGTTCTCGTTCTTCATCGGAAAAAGCTGCTTCCATCTCTGTCGCTTGCAAACTGGAAGAAACCGTTTCTTCAAATAAAGAATCTAGCAAAGAAGCAAGCGGTTCGGTCGTCAATGTGCTCGTTGTGTCATTTTTTTCAAAATGGAGGTTGGTGTTCATTGTGTAACTCCTATCAAAATGGGTTTTGTTTTGGCGTTGCGGTATAAGAAGGAAGATATCTGAATTGTACAGCGAGGAATCGCCGACAGGATGGACGCAAAAAGATAGCGTAACAGGCGTTTAACAACAGTATTTCGCGTAATACAAAATCGCGTTCTTATTGGGACGCTCGTCTTGATTCTTACGGAAAACATAAAAACATTTGAGTGAATTATACTCATCAATCTGGCATTCCTTCATCATTCCGCACAGATTAAAGGAAGGCATAAAAAAACGCACTCCCCTTGACTGTGAACAGCCGACAAGTGCGTTGAGTAACGTTAACGCTTACGAATCATGTTGATCATTTTATGTGCTACCGTAAAAAATGCAAGAGGGGAAATTTTATGTTGCTCGTATACTCAAGCGGTTTTAAAATCCCTGTAGCTGATTGTTCAAGGACAAAGTCTACCGCCGCACCCGTTCACGCTTATTTTGGGGGTATTGTATTGAACTTGCGAAAATAGTACAATTCGCGTTATGGAAAAAGTTTTAGAACGCATCAGGTTTCTTGAAGAAGAAAATGCCGCATTGAAAAAACTCGTTGCGGAGTTACGGGCTGATCTTGTCGTGTTGCGAAAGAACTCCGGCAACTCGTCCAAGCCGCCATCTTCCGATAATGGGAATTTCTAAAAACCCTCCCTTTTCAATGGCATGGTTGTTATTAAAATGTTAGTGCGTGCTTGTATTTTTCATTTAAATTTAAGGAACTTCTAAAAACCTTCCCAAAATATTCGTAAGCCCTTATTTTTCAACGGTCACATTTGTTGAAAATGAGGTTTTTAGAAGTTCCCAATAATCCATCAGAGAAATCAAGGAATACGAATAGTATTTTTGAATAATTCCTTATCCGTTTCTATTTTTTCACGATTACCGATAACACAGATATTGTTTTGTTTGAGCATGTTTTCAAACATCGTCGAAAAATTTCTGATATCGTCAAGCGTTGTCGAAAGAACCTCATCCCATTCCTGTTGATAATCTTCGTTTGTCAAACCTGAATAATACATCGCGGTAACACGAGCCGCTTTTTGAGGCGGTGTGAGCGGTCTGTCGATACCGCCGATGGTTGCAATGACAGCGTCGGTTAATTCCATATCGGATAACTCCAAATTTTTAAGATAATCTGCCGTTTTGTCGAAAACGTTCAATGTCTCTTTTAAACGGGGATCGCGGTATGACCAGAAAGAACAATAACCGCTACGGTCTGCGGTAAATCCTCCGCCGTATGCTCCGCCAAGAATACGGATGTTATCCCAGATATAACCTGTTCGCAATATATCATTGAGTACCAGCATTTTTCCTGAATATTCAAATCCTGCCATTTGATAATCCGCCGCTTTAACCACACACTGGACACGTCCCGGCGTGACAATTGCTTCATTGAGTTGTTTGTTGACAGGAAAAGTCGTTATTGAAACAGCGTTGTCCGTTTTTATGGGCAACTGCGATTCAAAGCGGGCAAAGATCGGCTCCGAGGAAACAAAATCATCATTGGGTAACGTTGCCGTAATGGTGCATTGATGACTTTTGTTAAACAATTTTTCGGCGCAATTTTTCAACGCAACCGCTATTTGTTCTCCGTCACCGGCGTCCAGTTTCTTTTCGAGTTCCACTAAAAAATGATAATAGCCGACTCCAGAAACTTTATCCCAATACGCATTGATTCCAGAAAAATACGACAAAGCCCGTGTTTGAGCAATCCTGTAACCGCTTCGCCCCGTCAACGATTGTTCAAGAGCGACTCGTTGTTCACGAACGATTTCTTCGATACGTTCAATGTTATCAAATTTTGTGTTATTAATGATTTCAAGCGTTAACTCAAGACCTTTTTTCAATTGAGGAAGCATGACTTTCGTATTGACGACAAATGTTGCGGCAAATTCGTTCTTCTTGTTTTTGAGAGGGAATGTCGTAACAGAGGTGGAAAAACCGCCAGTATGAATGTCGATTTCGCTATTCAGGTCAGCATAAGTAAAGTTTGCCGTATCAAGTCGTCCGAGAATTTCAGACAAAAGTGAAACATAGGGAATAGCGGTATCGGGAAGCTGCATTGCGTCAAAATGAACGGAAACATAGGCGATTTGATTTGTGTCGTCATGGACATTGAAAACTTTTGTGTCGCCGATATTTTTCTTCGTGAATGGAATTTCTTCCGCTTTTCGTTTCACATCTGTCAGGTCAAGACGCGGGATTTTGGCAACCTCTTTGGGATCGTCCGGCGCTGATTGACGCGCAATAAGAACCTGCTGTTTTTCTCTGATTTCATCCAGTTCCGGCTCTGGAAGGGATTTTCGGATTTCCATAAGTTTCGCATTTATTTTGTCGGCATTTGCCTTTTCAAGTCCTTGTTTCGGAACCACGGTTACCAATCCATACGATAGGTTATCAAGCAAATAGGTTTGAATCAGCTTCTCAAAATACTGGTTTTGGACTTTGTCGCGAATGTTTTTGACCACCGGTTCATATCTTTGATGCAAAAGCGGGTCGGCGTTATAGACCCATGTTTTATGCATCTGCATATTGATCATGACTCCTTTGGCGAAGTGTCCGCCCATGTATTCACGGAGTTGAAATTCTTTCCGGTTAATAGCTCCTTCAATCAGTTTGCTGTCAATTCCGTTTTTAACGAGGTTGTGTAACGTTTCATTAACGATTTTTTGAAATAATTCTTTATTTTCCGGTTCCGAGTTATTTACGATGATTGAGAAACAAGGTTGTTTAATCGAACCGTCGAATGAAGCGTTGATTTCCTTTCCGATTCCGGCGTCAAGTAAAGCGCGTTTGAGTGGAGACGCCTCGCTTTCTACGAGAAGGTACGCGAGCATATCCATACCGAGATACCGTTCCACATTTTCCACATCGGCGTCAAGAAGATAATTAACGCTCAAAAACGTTCCGCTTGCGGTGGAATCCTCTGGATTGACTGAATATTCCGTCACAACATCTTTGGGGACATTGAACATAGGTTGCAATTGAATCTCAATGTCAATCTCTTTTTTGTTGAAATTACAAAGATACTCGTCGTCAAGAAATTTCAAGTGTTTTTCGACGTCGCCGTTACCGTAAAGAAAAATCATCGCATTGGACGGATGATAATACTTTTCGTGAAATTTCCGAAAATTTTCCATTGTCAATGTTGGAATTGCGTCAGGATAACCGCCGGAATCATTGGCATACGTCGAGTCGGGATACATTGTTTTGCGGATTGCCCGATAAAGCATTGTTTGCGGCGAGGAATAAGCTCCTTTCATTTCGTTATAAACGATTCCGTTATACTTCAACTCTCCGGTTTTGGAATCCACCTGATAATGCCAACCCTCTTGCATTAAAATTTCAGGAACATGAACCGCTTGCGGAAAAAACACCGCGTCAAGATAAACATTCATCAGATTTTGTAAGTCTTTTTCATTACGGCTTGCGACCGGATAAGCAGTGCAATCATCCGCCGTGTAAGCGTTCAAGAACGTTTGCAATGACGTTTTACGAAGATTCATAAACGGTTCTTTTGTTCGGAATTTCTCCGATCCGCAGAGTACGGAATGCTCCATGATATGAGCAACTCCCGAATCGTCTGTTGGCGGAGTGCGGAACGTGATGGCGAACACTTTGTTATCGTCATCGTTGGAAAGATAAAGAAGCGACGCTCCTGATTGGACGTGTTTAAATTTCAAAGCTGTCGAGTTGAGTTCGGTAACTGTTTCGACAGAAAGAAGTTCGAATCCGTGTGTTACATCGTTGACCTCAGCTGACATGATAAAATGATTTGTCATTGGGATTGTAAGAGAGAGAAGGACTGTTGCGATGATTCGATAGGACATGTATTTTACCTTTCGTTGAAGGAAGTATAGGAAAATGAAAATAAACTTATTATCGGGTTGTGGGGAATTTTGTGGATTTATCCCTCTGATCTTTTGAAAAAATTTCATTGTAAAGAAGTCACTTCACCGTTACTGATTATTGGCGCCACCAGTGTGATAACTTCTCGCCGCTAAAAATCCATAATTCATTACTATACCAAGCGGACGGGATTTGGGAATTGGGGGGTAGGAAAGCGGTATAAAGTAACGTATTGTAAGCGGCCAATCATTCAAGTGTCGCTATGGTCGGCATATCCATTTATTTTGGTCGATACAGCGGTTGCCAAGTCTTCTGGTGTTGTTGCAGCAAACATATCTGTTCCTCCAGTGATCATCAAAGTGCGATATTGTTTTGAACACTCCCATCCGAATAAGATAAGTCGGTGTGACGTCCGCCGTTAGGCATCATGCGCTAATAAACTTATTTATTTTTTGTTTTTACCCAAATACCAAATTGTAAAGCACCGTTAAACGTAATGTTGATACGATGCTCGACCAACAGCAGTATATCTTGCACAGAACGTTCAAAATCATTGATAAAAATGGGATTACATTTTTCGGAAAGATTTGGTATAATTCCATTAGACCTTTTCTCTAACCCTATCAATAGACCGAACACTATTCAAAAAACAGTTATTTTGTATTTACCTATTTTTCCTAAACAACCTGATGTGAAGTTAGAGAAAAGGTCTATTATGCACATCGTAATTATACTCATCATGTCAATTCAATGTAGTAGGGTTTCAGGTCAATTTACTGTCGCATTTAGAAAAAGAACGAACAATGAAAGTTTTTGCGATTAACGGAAGTCCAAAAGAAAACGGCAACACGGCTCTTGCCGTGAGAACCGTGTTACACGAAATGGAACACGAAGGAATTGAGACCGGATTTGCAACGATTGGTCAAAAGTCAATTCGCGGCTGTTTGGCTTGCGGAAAGTGTGCGGAAAATAAAAACCGCCAATGCGCGATTAGCAACGATGCGGTCAACGAGTTATTACCGGAAATGCTTGATGCGGACGCATTGGTCGTTGGTTCGCCGACTTATTATTCCGGTTTGAACGGCACGGTGAAATCTTTTCTTGACCGCGCGTTTTATGCTGCGGCGGCAAATGGTTCGCTATTTCGGCATAAAATCGGCGCGTCGGTTATTGCCGTGCGGCGTTCAGGCGGTATTCCGGCATTTGATCAAATTAACAAGTATTTTCAGATTTCGGAAATGATAACAATCGGTTCCAGTTATTGGAATGTCGTTCACGGCATGGTTCCCGGCGAAGCCGCGCAGGACGCGGAAGGAATGCAGGTGATGCGGAATCTGGGACAAAACATTGCGTGGCTACTAAAATTGATAGAACACGGCAAAGGCGCAATCCAACCGCCACAATCGGAACTTCCCAAAGCACGAACGAATTTTATTCGATGAAATATTTGTATCCTCTTCACACTTAAAATTTCGACTTTTCAGACAGTGTTGATCGTTCATTACGTCCCCAAAGTCCCTTGTTTGATGAAAGCCAAATTTTCAAGCGTGAGGAGGATAGTCATTTTTTTACTTTTCCAATTGGAAATCAAATACCGTTGCGGTCGGGCTCACATCCGCCGTTAACGTTGATTCCGTATTGTACCGCTTCGGAATATACATGATTGTTGTCATTCCGGTTGACGGATTAAGTTTCAATTCGGCTTCGGAAACTGCACCGTCTTTGGGTTTCTCTAAGCGTGTTGCGTAAATGCGGACAAGCATATTGCCTGTTGTTACCGCCGGAATCGAAATTGTGTATTTGCCGTCAATAATCTTTTCTTTGAACTCCGTTTGGGGATTATCCTTTGAGACAAACACGATTCCGCCGTTATTTAACGGCGCACCATCAAATGAGACATTGCCCGATAGCGTCAATCGTTTCTCTCCGCAACCGGAAAAAGCAAGAAACGACGCCAACAAAATCATAGATAAAAATCTGCACATAATCAAAAATTTGGTTAAGTTAGTTGTTAGCTAATACAGCCGCGTTTGCGACTGAGTCATAAATAATCGGCAGTAATAAACATTGCAATATTGTAGGGGCAACCTTATGGTTGCCTTGAATTTGGGAATACGTTTACAAATGGAGAACGTTTCTCAAAATCGGGCGACGGCAAGCGTCGCCCCTACAAAATACATTGTTCTCACGTTGTGGAATATACAATTTTTCTTTTACGGCAACGTTACCGCTTGACCGTCGATCGAAGCTGACGCCGCAAGCCAAACGGCTCGTTGGATCGTATCACCGACAAACCGTACTGAACCGTCGCCGATTGCAACGTTGACTCCGCCGGTGTGAAAACTTCGCGCCGTCATCGCTTGCTCATAATGATAGCTCACGCGATTGGGAGCGTCCGCTTTTCCACCGCGTCCGACCCTTCCTATCCAACCCGCTCCCGCAACGCGAATATAGTCATAGACGCCGTCCTCTACATTTTTATCTGTGTTGGGAGTTGCCAAACCGGTAAAACCGAACCCGTTATTACTGCCGCCATCTGCATATGAGGTGTGATTATCGGGCGATATAATCGGCGGCGTCACTTCGGCAAAGAAAAGAGTATTGCTCAATCCGTCAGTAATTTTTCCGAACGCTTCGCTTTTCTCACCCAACTTGAAAGGCGCCCCTGTATAAGTAATGCCATCGACAGTGATTGACGTGTCGTTGTAGCGGTTCGGTCCTGCATTTGCTAGATAGCAAATATACCAACGTTCATATTTGCTTTCTTCCCTGAAAGTTCCGCCGTGCGTTGGACATTGAAAGGCGTTAATCTTTGTGTCATAAAGAGCGGCGCATTGGGCGTTTGCCGCACGAATATTATACACATGGCTTGACCAAACTTTATCGGACGGATTAAATGCCGATAACAGCACATCGTATTGTGGTTGCAATTCCATAAAAGGGAATAGCCGTTGTACCCACGACGGCGAATCTCGGTAAGTACCGTGATTACTTGTGGTAAGGAACTGTGCGCAAATAACCTATCAAATATCATTCTTAATCGTATAGTTCCACTCTCCGTGAAAATCATGCTTTTGGATTTTCACGTGAGCTAATTCTTTGTCGCTGACTTTAATTCCTTTTTTAGATTGCTTTGTATCTTCGACGCAACGCAC
>JAIRYX010000512.1 GCA_031267635.1 Planctomycetaceae bacterium | reverse complement strand
GTTGATAACAGAATCTTTACATGGAGCGACCTCAAAATCATTTCTCATAACAACAAACGATCCCGTAACGCCTCTTTATGTCGTTATTGTTAATGCAGATGTTCAAAATAGACCTTTTCCTTAAACCTATTTGAGGCAAAGATTGTTTTACCAACAACCTTAATTTTAAGATTGCTTAAATTATGCATATTTTGTAATATCAAGCTAGAGAAAAGGTCTACTATCATTTTTTGACAAAACACAAAAACATTTGTTGACAAAATCATCATGAACGAAATTACGAAAACTTCCATTTTTATTGCAGTAGCCATTATGCTGTTTCTTTTTGCTTGGCTGATTCAGCCGCAAGACCGTTACGGCATGTCTGACGCGAAAATCGGGACGGAGCTACTCGAAAACTTCATCAATCCAATGCAAATTAAAGGATTGGAAATCGTCAAATACGTTCCCGATACGGCGGACGTGATCGATTTTCGTGTTACGGCGGTGGATGAAAAATGGTCGTTACCGTCGCATCAAAATTACCCCGCTGACGCGGAAAAGCAAATGGGAATCGTCGCGTCCGGTTTCATCAATCAAAAAGTTCTCGATGTCGCTTACGAAGATTCCGGCTCGTCCGATGTGCGCGAGACGCACACGATGTACGGCGTTGTCGATCCGTCGTCGAAAAATATTGTTTCCGGTAGCGGCGTCGGCACAAAAGTGACGTTTACCGGCGATAATAACAAAATTCTCGCAAGTTTAATTCTCGGAAAAAATGTTGAGGGAAGCAATGGTCAGAAATCTTATGTCCGCGTTCCAGAGCAAAATACTGTTTATGTCATGGCGGTCAATTCCGACAATCTTTCCACGAAATTTGACGATTGGATCGAAAAAAACCTTCTAAAACTCAACAGCTTTAACCTCAAGACAATCCGCATGAACGATTATTCGACCGACATGATTGAAACAGAACGCGGCGTTGTCCCCGATCCGCGTTTTCACAGCATGTTCGAGTTGAATTACGACGCAATGTCTGTCGGCGACAAATGGACGCTCAAAACTTTGACGCGGCGCGATCCGAAAACCGGCAGCGCAACACAAGTAACACTTGCACCGAATGAAAAACTCAACGATAAAAAGTTGGAAGAAATGCGAATGGCGTTTGACGACTTAAAAATTATCGACGTGCTGAAAAAACCGGAAACGATTGCCGCCGCGCAGCGGGAAAGCAATTCGCTTATCACGGGACTTTCGGATGTTGACGTTTTGCGAAGCGTCGGTTATTTGTTGCAACCGAGACGCGACAAGAATAATGAATTACATTATTCGCTGTTCGCTCGCCAGGGCGAAGTTTTTGTCGAAATGAACGACGGGATTGTTTATCGTTTGATGTTCGGTAATCTTACCGGCACGACGATTGCCGGAGATACGAAAACCGACAACTCGCAAAAATCGGACGAGCAAAAAGCAAACGGCGACACATCTGCAAATACCGCGTCGGAAAATGCGGTAGCTGATCTATTTTCGGCAAACCGTTATTTGATGGTACTGGTGGAATTTGACGAATCGCTGTTGGAAAAACCGAAATTAAAAAAATTGGTTGACGCGCCGGCAGAGGAAGGCGACGAAAAAGAGATTGAAAAACTCAAAGCCCAGCGTGCCGCCGACGAACTCGAAAATCAACGGCTTGAAGATGAACATCAACAGACAATCGAAGCAGGAAAACGCCGCGCGAAAGAACTCGGTTTGCGGTTTGCGGATTGGTTTTTCGTCATATCAGACGACGTGTTCAAAAAGATTCACATCACTGATGCGGACTTAATCACAGCTCTCGATGCGGAACAAAAGAACGCGGACGGAAACATGAATTTCGATCCGGGACTGCAATTATCCGGTGACAACGCAGAAGATATGAATAAACTACTCCTTCCCCAGCTTGCTCAAGCTCCCAAACCGGAACCAACTCTTCAATCGGAATCTTTGCAATCTGGACATTCCGAATCGTCTGCGAATCAAGAAACAGAACAATCGCCAGAAATTCCCGATGTGCCGGAACAGCGCAATACACCGGATGCTCAACCTAGGATTCCCGTAATACCGTCGCCCCCTGAATCGCAACCGAGTGATAATGCACAGCAAGAATCAGGCGGGGCGTTGCAATCGAAAAATTCTGCTCCATTGAATTGATATGAGGGAGTGTAAATTACAATGTTCATGATGGGATTATAACAAATTATTTCCGAAAAATGCCATCCCATTTTTATCAATGGTTTTGAACGTTTTGTGCAAGATATACTGCTGTTGGTCGAGCATAGTATCAACATACTCCAACGGTGCTTTACAATTTTGTATATCTGATAAAAACAAAGTAACTATTCAGTCGTTCAAACCACATATAAATCCGTACCGGGCAACTGCATAATTACCCGTACCAGAAATGCTTTACCATTGCAGCCCTTATTTATCAAGTTTTCTTGAGTAGCCAACAAAGCCCCAAATGATACCCTTATTCCCTTATTCCCTTATTTTTAGGTCATGGATTTTTATCAAAACAATGGAACGAAAAATAAAAGAATTAAGGTCGCATCTTGGTGATGCACTTTGGAGCGACTCAGGGGAACTTGGTAAATAAGGGCTGTAATAGTAATATTTTTCGGTAAAATTGACGGTAACTACTACAAAGTCACGCAATTTCACTTGACATTTTTCAACGTAAAATACCTATATAAATTTGACATTTTTTATATCAAGGGAAATTGAGGAACTTCGCAGTAGCCCCAAATTGTCCCCAATGTTCTTTGTGTCCTTTGCCTCAAAAATATTTCAAAATGCCATCAAACCAAAAAACATTAGCCGTTTTGGGAGCGGGAATTTCCGGGCTTTCGGCGGCGTATCGATTGCATAAACTTTGTCCTGACGCAACGCTGCACGTTTGGGATCAGCAGGAGCGTACCGGCGGCGTGCTAACAACTCTGTATCAAAACGGCTATCAAATTGAGCAGAGCGCGGATAATTTCATTACAACCGTCCCGCATCTCGTGTCGCTTTGCCGTGAATTAGGAATCGCGGAGGAATTGGTTTCTACAACCCCGCGATTTCGCCGGACGTATGTTGTGCGAAAGAAACATCTTTATCTTCTGCCCGACGGTTTTTTGATGATGGCTCCGTCAAAAATGTATCCGCTAGCCATTACGCCGGTTCTTTCGCCGCTCGGAAAATTACGTGCCGCGCTCGAATATTTTCTTCCGCCGTCCAGATCGGACGATGACGAGACGATGAAATCATTTGTGACGCGGCGGCTGGGACGCGAAGTGTTTGAGCGGCTTGTTGAACCGTTGGTCAGCGGAGTTTACGCAGCGGATATGAACAAGCTATCGCTGATGGCGACGCTTCCACGTTTCCGCGAAATGGAGCGGCAACACGGGAGTTTGATTCGTGCCATGCGTCGTCAAATGCGAGTCAACAAACAGACAAAATCACAATCGCAGGAAAGCGGCGCGCGGTACAGTATGTTCGTTACGCTTCGCGGCGGATTGTCCCGCGTCACCGATACGCTGGCGGCAAATTTGCCCGATCACTCGGTTCAACTGAATAAGCGAGCCGAGAAGTTAGAATTATTCACGGACGAGTCCGGCGGTGTGAAATGGCGAATCACCGACCAAAACGGCTTTGCCGAATCTTATGACGCAGTAATTTCCGCGTTGCCGTCCTATGAAGCCGCGCGACTTTTATTGCCGACATATCAACGTCTCGGCGAATTGCTTAGCGGAATCGAACACTCCGGCACGGCGATTGTGACGCTGGCGTTTGACGCTTCGCAAGTGAAAAAACGCTTATGCGGTATGGGGTTTGTCGTTCCGAAAATTGAAAACAGTCCGATTCTTGCCGGAAGTTTCAGCAGTATGAAGTATGAGCACCGTGCGCCGGCGGGAAAACAGTTGATTCGTATTTTCGCGGGCGGCGCGAGATCGCCGGAAATGGCGGACATGCCCGACAAACAGCTTTTATCGCTCATTAAACAAGAATTGCGTCCGCTCCTGAATATTGACGGCGAGCCGGAACTTGAAGTTGTCGCTCATTGGCAACGCACCATGCCGCAATATCACCTTGGACATCTTGAGCGGATTCGCGAAGTCAATGCAATCACGGCGAAGATTTCCAATTTGGCGTTAGCGGGAAACTTTTTAGACGGCGTGGGTATTCCGGTTTGTTCACTTTCCGGTCAAAACGCCGCAGAAAAGATTGCTGAACGCATACGGTCATGTTTCTGATTTTTTGACAGCTTGAGCTTTCGCTGGGGACGTTATACTTTTCACACTGTCGCGCATTGATTCTTGCCGCGAAGTGCGGAAACGAGATATGGCGGATATCTGAATATTTTTTTCGCTCAAAGTATCGCGTCAAACGGAATTTCGGATTAATCCTAAAAATAAAAAATCCGCTTTTACGAGGTAAGGAGAAAAACGTTTCGTTCGAACCGCCAAAATAAATTTTGACAAAACTTGCATTTTCCAATCGGATGACGACCGATAAGCAGGCGATTCGAGTACCGTTCTTCTTTTTTTCCTATAAAAGCGGATTTTATCAAGTAACGCCGAAAACGACGATTAGTTGTTTCGTATAACTGTAATTAGTGGGACAATGTATCCAATAACTTTCGGAACTTCGGCATCCGTCCTTCTACATAAGCAATCCACTTTTGCGGACGCCAAATTTCAAGACAAACGGCAGCGCCGACAACCATAACTTCTTTTTCCGGCTCAACGCCGAGAAATTCACGGAAACCTTCGGGAATCAACAACCTTCCGCGTCCGGCAAGCTGCACGGGACGATGGCGAGTTGATAAAAGCCGCCCAAACATTTGGAGTTGCGGCATTTTCTGTTCCAAATCGCCAAGTTTGATTCGCTGTTGAATCAGTTCCACACGAGCGTCAAGTTTTTCCTGCCAAGCGGAATGTTCCCATAAACTGAGACACCCCGGACGTTCTTTTGCAATTATACAATCGCCGTCTTTGGGCTGAAACAATTCGAGAAATTCACTTGGCAACGACAAACGGTAACGCTCGTCAATGCGTCGGCTAAATTCTCCTAAAATCAATTGTTTCGTCTCGCCCATTTCTGATTTTTGTTCGGCATAGCCATTCTGTCACGGCAATGTAAAACTTCATTATAACAGAATTGGGCAGAATTTCCATGAAAACTCTAAAATAAATTCAAGTTTGGGTTGATTCCCCACCAACAAGAGATAAGTGTACCAGCTTTTTTCTTTGATGCAACTCGCATGTTTAATAAAAAATAAAAAAAAGTGAAAATTTATTTTAACAATAGACGAAACTTTTTTGAAACTATATCGTGATAGATTTTGCCGTTTCAGAAGTTCCTTTTCAATCAAATAAGAAATTTCAGATGGGAACACCCCAATCCGAAACAAATCAAACCATCGCAACAAGATAATATAGCACACAGGGTACATTAAACAACAATAAAATCCAGAAGTCCCCAAAAATATACAATAAAAATTAAAATAATTATTATTTACCGGGTACACTTTTCACGAAACTGCTCTATTTCAAGCACAAAACGAAATTTCTACCAGCATAAAAGGGAACTTCCGTTGGAAAATTCCCTTAGTAGCCCAAATCGCCCCCAAAAACGCGCCCTTATTTTTCGTTTTTTTGGGTAACAATCCATTGATCTAAAAAATAAGGGCATAAGGGCGCGTGTGGGGAAGCAATTCGGGCTACTAAGGGAAATGTGATAAATAAGGGCGGCAATGGTCGATCTGTTCGGATAACTGCAATGGTCAAGCTGTTCGGATAATTGCAATAGCAAAATCTTTCGGGTAATTGCAATGGTAAAACCGTTTGGGTAACGATGCAGTTGCCGTGCGGATTTATTTGGGTTGAGCGACGGAATAGTTACCAGTATTTTATAAATCAATCGCTCATGTTATCAATCAATCTCTCCCCAAAATGTGAAACGCGCAGCGAAATTTCAAGCGAGGTGAGTCTATTTCTCACCAGCTTAATCCTGCGCCGACGCTGGCGACGTTTAGAGTTTCGTAGCCGTTGATTTGTAAATCGTAGGAGCCGAAAAGGGCGATATTTTGCCGCACGTTCCAATGGAGTCCCGCGCCGGCTAATACCCAATCGCGTCCGAGTGAATTGCCGAGCGTGGTAAATCGTACCGGGTTACCGGACGTTCCAAGCTTTGACGTCATTTGGTAATTCGCGTCGAGAAATTCATGCATCCAACTGACATTTGCCGAAAGCCCCGCTTTTCCGCGATTTCCCAACGCTCGAACAAACCGGAGTCCAAAATTGGTTCGCAAACTGTTCATGTCGGAAGAATTGGCGAGTAAACGATACGGGTTGCTGCCGGTTTCGTTGAATCCGTCTGTGCCGAGATGCAAATACTGCAAACCGGCGTAGGGTTGAATCCCCCATCGTCCCCATGCGTGGCGTCTCAAACCGCGTTCCAGATACAAACCGCCTTCCCAACCGTGAAAATCCGAGTTGGAAGTTCCGCCGACAGAAGATGGAGAAGTAAGAGTGACGGAACGGTCGCTGCTGTATTTGTCCGCCGCGAAACCGGCGATGAACGATGTGTAACCGACATTGTCGATAAACCGTCCGTAAGCTCCGACAAAATGACTTTGTATATCGCCGTCGCCGATACTCTGGTTTGTATCAATATTGGTAAAATTACCGGCATAGAATAATCCCAAACGATTGTGCGACATCGCGGCGGACGGTTCGATTCCAACCGAAACTCCGAGCGTGTTGTAATCGTAACCGTATGTTCCGCGATTGTTGTTGCCGCTTGTCGTGCCGAAAATCCCCAGCCCGTGAGTCCAGCCCGTCCAGCCGGAGCGGACGGATTGACCGCGATAAACCGTATCGGATTCCGCTGTGAGAAATCCGTTCAATTCGGGACGCAATTCCTTCATCAACGCTTGAAACGTGCTTGTCGTCGTTTGTAATTGCGCAACCGCCAACGACGGATTGATCTGACCGCCGATTTCGCGTAAAGCATTCTCATATTGATTCAAATTAACGTTTTCCACCGCTCCGAGCAATAGCGACGTGGCGGTTTCCACCGGATAAAGCGGATTTCCGCCGTAAGAAATTCGGTTATCGCCGACCAGATTCAGATAATTCGCCAGACGCCTCGTATTGGCGGAATAAGCGTTGTCTGTATAGTTGACGTTTTCATAAGTAATCTTCAAGACCTTGTTATCCCACGTTCCCGTTGCGCGTTTTCCAACAACGTCGTCCATGAACCAGAACATGTCGTTTGTTGCGTTTGTTGTGGTAAACAAACTAAATCCATTTGTATCTGTACCTTTAATATACGCCACCGCGCCGTTTTCAATATTGACGTTTGTTACAGTGAATGCGGCGTCTTTATTTGCAACCAATAAACTGCCGCTTGCAAAATTCAAACTCCCTGTTGTTGTGGTTGCACTTGTGTTTTGAGCAGCATAAAGCGTTCCGCCGGTATTGACGTTAATGTTTCCACTACCGAAATTTTGCGAACCGGAAACTTCAAGCGCCGCCCCGCGCCAAATATTGACATTTGCGCTTGCCATCGTATTCGCAACAAGTAACGTTCCTCCGTAAATATTCGTATTGCCAGTATAAGTTTCAGCGGCACTGAATTTTAATGTTCCCACGCCGTATTTATCAAGTCCGCCGCTACCGGAAATAACGCCGGTTATATCCAAAACTCCCGGCGTTCCGCTTGTGGAATAATCATTGACGACGACGTCTAATGTTTTACCGCTTGCAATATCAATGGTATTGGACAACGATTTTGCATTATCAACATCAACAACCAACGCGGCGTTGTCGGTAACGTTAAGCTGACCGCTTCCCCAATCGGAATCGTATTGCCAGCCGTTGGTTGAATCGTAATAACGTCCGAGATAAATAGTCCCTGCTTGCAGAGTAATATCGCCTGAATAATCATCAGGGCTAGAGTTGTTATTCGAACCGCCGACAAGTCCCCACGTTCCAGAACCCTCTTTGGTGAGAGCTTGGCTTCCCGTGATATAATCGGTCAATAACGTATTTTCGCTTGTTACGTCAAGCGTGCTTGATGATGACATTCCGGCAATATTGAGCGTACCGATTTTTTCAACGCCGTAACTACTGACATAAGAACTCGACGGCGAATCAATCGTCAATGTTGAACCGTCGTTGAGCGTGACCTGCGAGTCGGTTGTATTTCCGAGCGCACCGGCGGCTTTGACTGTCAACGTTTTGTTTGCGGCTACGTCCATCGTTCCGTTCCAGGTATTGACGTTATTGGCGTTCAAAACCGTGTCGGCATCAAATTTGATGTTTGCGTTTGCTCCTCCGGTAAACGTGTTGTAAAGATTGCCGCTTGTGTTGCCGACGGTTGTAATCGTAAGTTTTTTGCCATCTTCGACATTCACGCGAGTTCCTGCGGATGCGGTCAGCTTTGTGAGTTCGACGTCGTTATTGACAATAAGCTGACCGCTGCCGGAAAGAACCAAATCCGTAATAATATCATCATCGCTTAATTTCAACGCGCCTTGATTGACATTGATGGATTTAGTACCAATTGATGAAGTATTCTTATCAAATTCCCATGTTCC
The DNA here is from genome assembly GCA_031267635.1 of Planctomycetaceae bacterium. Classification (GTDB taxonomy): domain Bacteria; phylum Planctomycetota; class Planctomycetia; order Pirellulales; family Thermoguttaceae; genus WRMR01. Next base: position 19,715 of record JAIRYX010000512.1, on the reverse strand, counting down.
GCTTCCGATTTTGTAAATGGTTTGGTCTTGATCTGTCAATTCAATTTTGCCGGAATAAGTGACTGTTTGATTGCCCGTAATATTGACATAAAGATCGCCTTGCGATAATTTCAATATTCCGTCTGCTGTCGAAGAAAGATTATACAACACCGTACTGTTTGTGTTCGTATTTGCCGGAGCAATGTTCAATGTTCCCTTTTGCAAAGACGTTGCTCCTTTATAACTCAAATTGCCGCTCAATGTCACTTTATCAGTAGCAGCGTTCAAATCAAGAATCAATCCGCCGACGCCGCTTATGGAACCGCTCATCGTGTAAGATATAGCTGGAGTCGTCGTTTCATTGGTCAAAGTGAGAAACGACCCAAATTCAATGACGACATTGTTATCAATGGTCATGTCCTCTGTTGCCGCGCTCAATTTGCTGTGACTCGACGAACCTTCCAAAACGCGAATAATACCGCTTCCCAACGTGTCGCCCGCTTGGATTGTTTGATTGTCGCTGGAATCAGAAAAGTCGTCGTATCCATACACCACAAGCGTTCCGCTGTTGAGTTGCGTTTCATTGTAGTTATTCAAATTTGCCGCCGTTTGACCGCTGCTTCCGTCGTGTCCTGTGTTTGCCAGAGTCAATTTCGTATCGACGTCTTTCATATTGACCAATAAATTTCCGCCGGTAATTTGACCGCCTTTGCCGGTCGTGCCGTTACCGATTTGAATATTCTGCGCGCCGCCGACAACAAACGAGTTAAAATTCTGCGTTTGGTCGTCGATGTTTTTTCCTTTTTGGACAATATTAAAATTGTTCAAAATCGTGAGTGGCGACGTTTCCGCTTCCAAAACGTTCCGCAATTGGTTTCCGGTTCCGGTATCAATATTTTTAATGGTCACGTCGCCGCCGCCAAGACTTTTTGCATGACCAAGAACAATCGTTCCCTGATAAATCGTTGTGGTAAATTCATCGCTGGGGGTATTGTTACTGTTATCGCCGCTAAGCGTTAAACGTCCCGTGCCGATTTTGATGAGTTGTTCGTGCGTATCGCTATCTCCATCGGTTTTGATTTTTCCTTTAAACTCCTCAACAGCCGATCCAGTAGCCGGATTGTATCCCTTGCCAAAATATACCGGATCTTCATTTCCGGCGATGATCAGGTTTTTCCCATTCAAGTTGACTTCTCCCTTGTCACCGCCGGATAAAAAACCAATCGTTTCCGTCTTATTGAGTTGCAGTTTACCGCCGTTATCTTTAATTTGCACTTCGGACAAATCGCCAATGGCGTTTCCTCCTTCGGCAATCAATGTCGCGTCGGCGTCAATTGTTGTTACGCCGGAATAAGTGTTATTGCCGCTCAACGTGATTGCGTCTGTCCCTGAAATCTCAACTCCGCCCGCATATTCTTTGATATTCTTTTTATCGAAATTGGGTGCGGTTGTAATATCGCTGATATTTCCGGCAACCGTGTCAGGCGAACCGTTGCCTTTCAAAATGATTGTGCTTCCATTAAGAAAAATATCGTTTCCCAAAGCGTTTCTGCCGCTGACTGTCGTTCCATCCTCCAATTTAATGGCGTCTCCGTTAAATGTAACGTTGGTCAAAGTAACTTTGACACTGGATGGCGTCGCGTCTCCTTTAACATAAATAGCGCCGCCAAGATTGGGATCGTACCCCTGTTGATCTGAACCGCTTCCGTCGTCGCTCGGCACAAGAAAATCTTTGAATTTGACGTTATTGATCTCCAAAGCGCCTTCGCCGCTGACGACAAGTCCGCGATATTGATTTTGCCCGTCAAGAGTAATGTTACTGCCGCCGCTGATAATCACCGTCACATTCGGCGGCACAACGATCTCTGGAAGCGTCTCGTTTATCGTGAGACTTGAGTTGATACTGAGCGTAATAGTACCGCTTGATGCGTTGTTAATTGCATTGATGGCTTGTTTCAACTCAGCGACGTTATTAACATCAATTGGCGATTGAGCGAATAAAATCTGACCGCACGGCAACAGCGTCAACAACGAAATGCTTGCAACAATTAAAAATGACCGCAAACGAATTTTGAAATTTATCATATTTTTCAACTCCGATATGACCTGCCGAGCGTGCCAAAATTTCTCATAAATGTCTAACGGTATCCAAATAAAAACTTTTTGGACACATCCACTGGTTTTATCGGTTGCGAGGATTGTATCACTTTTGTCTTTTTGTAAAGTTTTTTTGCTTATATTGGATGTGGACGTTATTGCGATTATGTCAATGCGAGAGATGTGATAAATACAAAATACGGAAATTTTTTCGATTAAATAACAAACTGTGTGAATGTTATGAAATAATGTGAGATGTATCAAGGCGACTTCTCAAATTTTGATGTATATTTTAGTGATGTTTTTAGGTTATTTTCTCTAGGATTCTAAAAATTAACCATAAGCATTATAGAGAGCATGAGTTTATTTTATAAACACTGATGAGATTTCATCTTGTAATGATATTGATAATAAAAACATGAAGTTTTTCAGTTGTTAATAAAAATAATATTTTGAGAATTTCCTGCACGTTAAAAACTAAAGAGAGGAAAATAAAGTTATGTGGAAATGGTCGCGCGAATCCTTGTTAATTTTAGGAGTGGTAACAATCCTTGTCGGCTTGGAACTTTTTTCCGTACAAAAAGTTACACTCACGAAAGACGCCACTGTTTTTCTGGCAAAGCAGACCAACCATCCGCAGCTTGCCGCCGCTCAAACATTGGAAGAATTAACTGGAAGCAATCAAGTTATTCAGCCGCTCCAAGTTCATGTCTGGATTTGGTTGGCGCGTGGTATAACGTTTGTCGGACTTGGAATTATTATCAGAAATGCTGGAAAAAATTAACGTAACTATTCCGTTGAGTGATTTTTGTTTTAACGCGAAATGATAGAGACAAGCTTTTCGCGAACATTCTTGTTTTTTCGCGTGTTTCGCGTTAAAAAAATAAATAACAACATTCGACTGAATCGTTACTAATTTTTTTGATAACAATCCATCATCTAAAACATAAGGGCATTAAGGGCGCATATTGGGGGCTATGTCGGCTACTAAGGGAAATATGATAAATAAGAACGGCAACAGTAAAATTGGCTTTGTACAAAATTACGCAATTTCATTTGACATTATTTCATCTCAAGTGAACTCTGTAATTACAAAACATTGTGAAAAATGAGGCAAAAAATGAATAAAAAAATATCGATATTCTTGCTTTTTTCTTTGACGATTCTTTCTCTCTATTTTGTCATTTTTACCGCTAACGGATTTGTTTTTGCGGAAAAAGTTGCGCCGCGTCCGGTAAGCGGATCGAATCCGGAGATGGCAGGAGAATCCAATGAGTTATTTCCATCCAATCGCTTGCAAAATGCGGAGATCAAGTCAAATAATACCATTACGAGAGAAGGAACAATTGTTCAATCGCAACAGGTTGGGTTTCGAATGGTTGGCAACCGAGTGATGATGTCGTCAATACAAGATTCGTCGCACTTTTTATGTCTTGAGAATTTGAATCTTGAGCGAATTATCGAGACGATGCAAAAATCGCCCACCATGACAGATTGGCAAGTCGATTATCTCGTAACAGAGTATCGCGGTGAAAACTACGCCCTCATTCAACGCGCGGTGTTCACGTCTTCGGCAAGTCGTGTACAAGATAAAAAATAAAAAAACCTCGTGAAATTTACGGTTCTAGTACAAATTTGGGAAGCCCGCAGATTTAGTGCGAACACCTCAAAAATCAATCTCGCTGTCTGTTCTGTCATGTAAACATGATGGAGAAAAGCAAACGATCATGACCTTTTTCAATGAAGGCATTCTAGGGCAACGTGTATCGACTCCCCCGGAATGTTAATCCGTGAACCGTAAAGTCACAAGGTTAGTATTATCTTACCTCAAAACTTCAAAAGATGCAAGAGGTATTTGATAAAATTTCACAACTTATCACAAAGCATCGCTTCGTGAATACTGTGCGAAATTTTTCATCAATATCATAAAATCGGAACGATTCAGTCGCTCAAGCCCCATAAATCCGTACCGGGCAACTGAGTAACTACCCACAAAGAATAGAATTTCTCTAATTATATTTTCTCGCAAAGGCACGGAGGCACAAAGAAGTTATTTTTTAGAATCACTCGGTGTTCTTGGCGTCGTTGTGAGAAACAAATTTTAAAATGTGATGAGTATAAATCCGCACGAGAGGCAGCGAAAATTTTCAACACCCGCAAAATTTAACAAGTAGAGAGCAGAATAACAATAATCTTCTGCTCTCTATATTTCAACATATTTCCGCTTAATCTTCTGCACAGCAGCCTGCGCCGAGATTACCGCGAAGAAGATGAGCAAGCAAAACGTTACTTCCTTTGACCGCAATGATTTCGCCGGGAAGAACACCCGCTAATATTTCAACATTACGTCCTTTTTTTGCTCCTAAACGAATCTGACGTACATGAAAAAACTTATACGAATCGTCTTCAAACCAACGCTTGTCGCGGACAAAAACATAATGAGCATCCGGCGTTGCTTGAACGGCGTCCTGCGGGACAATAATTGCGTGCGGCTCTTCACGAAGAATAATCTGACCGGAACCGTAAGTGTTATTAAACAACTGTTTTTCAGGATTTGTCAATTCCGCTCGAACCTGAAGCGTTCTCGTTTGCGGGTCAAGCGACGGATTGACCCATGAAATTTTACCGTTGATTGTTTGTCCGCCGTTATCCGGTGAAAAAAGAACCGGCAAATTTAACCGAATGTTTTTCGCGTCTTCCTGGCGGACGGAAAGAATCAACCAGATTTTACTTGGATCGCTGACCGTGCATAGCGGCTTCGACGCTTCCACAACGTTACCGGCAACAATATCCATCGACGTTAAAACGCCGTCGAAAGGAGCACGGAGCGGAATCAAATTCGTCGTTCTGATTTCTGTCGGCAAGGAATCCGCAACATCTTTCGGTATGCCAAGAAAACGTAATTGTTCCGCGAGTTGCTGCGGATCGTTTGCGTCAAGATTGCCGGGAATTTCAAAACCGAGATTCTCAAAAACTTGCCGCGACGAAATTAAAGCGACTTCCGTTTCCCGTAATGCCGTTTCCGCTTCCGCAAAATTTTTGCCGGGAATCGTAGCAACAATAGCTTGTAGCCGTTCCACTGTTTTTTTTCTCAACTGAAGTTGAACAAGATGCTGCATCAACTCCGATTTGAGCAGTCCGATTTGTGATGAATCAATTAACGCGAGAATCTCATTTTTTTTCACGTCGTCGCCAACCGTTTTGAAAACAAACGCAACCGTTCCGGCAACTTTTGAAGAAAGAACGCCGACATAATTCGGATTGAATTTTAATTCGCCGTTTGCCGTAATCACATCAGTCATCGCGGATTCGCCGACAATATCCACTGTAATTCCCGCCTTATTCGCGCTTTCAATGGACGTGAATTGCACACGATGCGCATAAAGGGTATCACGGCTGTTGTTTTCCGGTCGATTTACCAGAGCAATCGCTTGCGCGGTATCAAATTTCGGAAGCTGCGGCGGTTCATTGGTTTGCGCAAGTTCCGGGTGATGCAGAACACATTCTGCAACGCCGTGGTCGTTGCAAAACCCAAAATCCTTATCTTTCGGCAATAAAGCCGGTTGACATTCAATACATTGCGATTCTGGAACAAGATGCGATGCACACCAATCGCCGGAAATATTTTGCGAAGTTCCTAAAATTTCGGAAACCTTCGGCATTTTCCAACCGGTGTGATGTCCCCAAAACATAACGCCGCCAAGCATCGTAAAAATAAGCACGTTGGGAATCGCTTGAAAAAACGCTTTTCGCAAAGAATGTTTATACGAAACCGTTTCCAATGAATGTTGAGTTGTCGTTATTGACATAATAAACTCCTATCGTAATGCGTCTAATGACGCAGTATGTTTCAATAATATTAGACTTTTCTACCCGCTTTAATAATATTTTTTTAACTACAGACAACGCAGAGCGTCGCAGAATAATTTTCTCTGATATTCTATGTGTTTAGAATATTTTGCAGTTTTCTATTTTTATCAAATCAGGAGAACAGAGTGAAGAAGATGCAAACGTACCGATAGCCGACACGTTGGCTCATTGTTAGAAAATGCCGTAAAGTTCGGCGCTATTGTTTGAAAAGGAAGAACAACAGACGAAAGAATTTGTGGAAACAACAAAACTTTGTTTATTTGTTCTTTTTCATTCAATACACTGTTTACCGACGCAAGAGAAACGCCAATGTTTACGCAAGTACACCCTGTCTCGCAATTTTCATCAATGTTTTGTTGAGTCAGAACAGATGTATTTTCAATTTCAATATTTTTATGGCAACAGCCGCAAGCGTTTTTTAGCGAAGAGTCATTTTGCGGCACGAAACCATTGATATGGTTTTCAAAATCACGGCAGTCCGTGCAAATCCCATAACCATCCGAACAAAAACAAAGCGAAAACTGCGACGCAACAAGAACAGGCGAAAGCACAACCAACAGCAATTGGCTGATCAATCGTTTTCTTGTTGTCATTTGCAATAATCGCATCAGAACAATCCGCGTGTTGTTTGAGAGCGTATCAAATAATTTGAGAAACTAACTTATATATCAATCAGCGTTCTCAACAATCAACTCTAAATTTTGGAGGCATAAAACAAACGTTTATACCTTATTATATCCACCCAAGTTTCTCGATCAATCCAATTCAGTTATATTTCATAAGATATTATTTTTATAACAATGTTTTCGTAATTTAACACAAACGCTCCAGATAATTATTAGTAAACCTACACATATCAAAAACATACGTAAATAAAAATATTTAGATCTTTTAGGAGAGGGCAATCCTTCTAAATGTAACCAATCTTTTTTTTCTAAATTTAACCCGTTTTTTCCTAATGAAAAAATACCAGTATTCAACGTTTTATACTTTAGCGTCTTTCCTTTACTTCGAGTGTCAATTACCTCGACTGATTCTGGTAATTGGACAAAAAAATCATCATCCGTAACTTGAAAATTCACATCCAAAAGCGAAAAATCAATATGATATTCCTTATGTTGCTCTTTTTTCATTTTATCAAGAGTTATTTCTGTATAAACAGATGGAAACCATAGTCCCGATTTTTCATGTAAAAAATATTTACTTGCTTTATATTCGGAGAGACGCTTTCCATTCTCATCATAATACTGAACAAGTGGACATATATAGCCACGAGAAGCATCAATCCAATATCTTTCCATCACTATTTTTCCAACGGAACTTTCAACTACAAATGCTTCTGAATTGTTATCATACGATACGATTCCAATGGTTTGCAAAGGATTGGTTTTACCCGACTTGATTTGTTTTTGTCTTTCACTCTTAAATTTTTCTATATTTGTTTTTGAAAATTCATATTTTTCTATATTTGTATCTTGAAAAAGCATCGCTTCAACATATGGGACAACTTGACCTCGAAGTCTGCCAAAATTTATCAATGGTTCCATGTATGCTAGTGGTTCACCAACACGTGCAGAACGATTTTGTGGAAACCAGACAACACCTGTTGATACGTTACCCTTTTTACCAATCGTATTATCTTCGATAATTATTGTTTCTGGCGCCCATTTTGAGGTATCTGAAACTTTTTGCCCCACTTGAAGTGAAAACAATTTTTTCAATGAACTTGTAGCTTTGTATTTAACAACAAGTCGTGAACACACCTCTTTTTGCATATAGTGTTTTCTGGTAGCTTCACGTATTCCTTTAATCCACAGATGCCCCTTAGGATTATTTTTCATCGCCTCACGAACAAGCGCCTCTCGTTTTGTAGCGATTTCTTCAATTTCATCCTCCGATAAAATAGGTAAACGATTTATTTGATCAGCTTCGTAAGAAATAGAACGAAGAAGGGTATGATTTACTCCACGATTCCGAACTGCCTCTATATATAAGTCCACTCCATCAGGCAATTCATTGGCTTGGCATATCATAAACGAAGAGAAAATCAATTGATAGCTCAAATAAAGAAAAAGTTTTTTCATAATTATAACCAAACATTTTGCATGCAATTAAAAAGTTCAGTTAGTTATCGTTTATCTGTCAATCGAGGGAGGAAAAAACATTTCGGTAAATCAGCAAGGAGGTAAAAACAGACATGACATTTAGGAATTTTGGGGTATCGAAAAATTCAGGCACAATCATTAAAAATATCCTTTCCTAAAAATACACAATATTAAAAAGTAAGGCATTTATGAAAATTATTTTTTTAGAATTTTTTATAAATTATCATAAAATAAGTCAACACTCTCCATAATCTATCGTAAATTTTCACAAACAAACTTAAATATAAACAATTCCGTTATATGGAATTGTTTATATAATTCGGATAGTTCATGAGTTATTGATAATTTTGAAAAGTCAAAATTTTAATTCACGCTTATTTTGTTGGGATCAATATCAACAATATTGACGCGCCGACCGTTTCGATCAAATTGAACATAACCTTCTGTCAGGGCGAAAAGCGTAAAATCTGAACCAACACCAACGCCTTTGCCCGCGTGAAACTTTGTTCCGACCTGACGCACAATAATATTACCGGGAATCACCCGTTCGCCGCCATATTTTTTCACTCCGCGCCGCTGTCCGTTAGAATCGCGTCCGTTACGGCTGGAACCTTGACCTTTTTTATGAGCCATTTGAACCTCGTATTTTTTCTTAACTGTTTGATTCCGTTTATGTTATGTCAAAAACGTTTCATTTGTTTTTTGTATTGAACATTCTAAAACGTATCAACACAATTAACAAGTTTATTATTCTAACGGTAAATCCATTCGTGGTCAACGGGGGCTTTCGTGTCGAGTTGAATTTCTCGCTGAAGAAAATGCGCCGCATCGCCCGGCATCCAAAAATTAAGTTTCAATGTTTTACGAGTCATCGTATATCCTGTTCCGACAACACCTTGTTGCTGCGACGGCTCATCATGCGTCCACTTGTATGCATTGGAAAGTCCCGAAATGAGAATCGAAAAGTTTTTGATTTCCGGAGGAATACCTGACCACATTGCGATTCCCCAAACAGTTTCGCCCGATGTGATTTTTTTGTCTGTCATTGTTACAGTCGTTTCAAACTCACGATTGGGGTCTTCTTGCTCAATAATTTTAGGAATAGCAAGAGGAATAATTTGATCGAGTTTGTAATATTGCGTCGTGTAATTATTCTTTTTGGAAAATTCCAATTGATTTGTTGCCAAAACAAACTGCGGTATGAAAGAAAACTCCGCTTCGTCAGGGATCATTTCAAAAACTGCGGGAGAAATTTCTTTCGTTTTGATTGATGAACCAAAGTCGACGCCTAAATCCGGTAAATCCCCTCTCGAAATTTTTCCCAAATGAACTTGTTTCATCTTTTCAATTTGCTCGCTCGTAACATGAAATGCTGGCGGATCGGAATTTTGTTGCAAAGTTTTCAATTGATCCAACATTTTTTTCGACCATTTTTTATTCGTCACGTTGTAAATCAAGTAAAGAACGGGGGTTTTGATGATTTTTCCGTCTTTGGGCAAATCGACAACAATAATTCGTGGAATCTTAAATTGAAATTCAAGACAAGTGATTGATGTATTTTTCTCGTATTTGTTATGAAGTTTTTCTTTTGCGTTATCATCATAGAGAAAACGCTTAGCGTCTTGGGGAAATTCTTTCGCCCAATCGTATTCGTCGCCCGTAGCCGTCACCTCAAAAACATCACGTGTTCCCAATGTTGCGAAAATTTCCAGATCGTTGTCAATCACTTTTGAAGCAAGGTCAATCGGATCAACATAATCGTCTCTGGTTTCAAGGATTTGGACGTCCGGCTTAATTGTTTTCATCACGCCCGGAGCCAGATCTCTCGTATGTTCTTGAGCTTGTATCCAATTTTGGCAAAAAAATATCCCGCCGAAAACAAGAATTGCTACACAACTGAAAATGCGTGCGTATTTCAAAAAGCATTGTATTTCAAAAACAGTTTTGATATTCATATCAATTTTCCTCAAGAGAAGTGGTCAGAATCCACAGTTTTTTTGCTCATCATTTTGGGCAAGCGGTTTGCCTATACTCACAAACGACCAATTTCAAGTATAATTCCTATTCTACGGATAAGTCAATAAATAAATTAAAAAATGCCGATTTTGTTTCAATTTGGGAATAACTCATGCTATGCACCATCAGTACATAAGGGCGGCGATAGTGATATTTTTCGGTAAATCGATAAAAGGGAACTTCTAAAAACCTCTTCCCAACATCAGCAAGTCCTTATTTTTCAATGGTAGAATTTGTTGAAAGTGAGTTTTTTAGAAGCTCCCCAAATTGATAAAGTAAGGGCTTCAATAGTCAAGCCGTTCGGATAACTCTACAGTTGCCATGCGGATTTATTTGATTTGAGCGACTGAATAGTTACAACTTTAATGATACAAAAATTTCTCCCTTGAGTCCTAAATGTCCCTGTTGTCCCTTATAATTGGGAGAAACATTTGGGGACACGAGAGACTTTTGGGACTTGAGGGATGAGATAAGTAGCGAGTGGCAAGTAACTTGCCACGAATCATTTCACTCTGTCCCAAGAATCCTCAAGAGTCCCCAAAAAGTCTTTTTCAGGCATTTTATGTTGAAAATGCTCTTGTGTGGATAGGGGCAATCTATTAAAATTGCCATCGTGCAGTGCGGTTCTTGTCAATAACCGCCGAAAATTAAAAAAAGTCGTCCACAGGAACGCCTCTCGCGATCCTGCGCGACCCTCTAATCTTTCATTGATGAAAGGGATTTGCTATGAAAACAACAATGAAAACAATTTTGACGCTGCTTGGGCTGACATGTCTGACCGCAATGTTCCTGCCGCTCTCTCTTGCGGAGGAAAAAAAGGAAATCCCGCCCGCAACGGAAACGGCGGGGGTTATTACGGAAATTATTGACGGCAACGCAAGCATTCCGATTGCGGCGGAAGCTACAGAGGTGGTGCAACCTTCTAATTTCTTTTCCACCGAGTTGGACATTTTGCCAAGAACTAAGAAAACCCCGCCCGCAACGAAAACGGCGGGAATTATTACAGACATTATTGACGGCAACGCAAGCATTCCGATTGCGGCGGTGGAATTTACGAAGAAGGCGTGGCAATCTTCGATCTTTGACGGCAACACAAATTTCTTTTCCGTCGATTCGAATATTTGGCCAAGTGTTGTGCCGCAAAATCCTTTTCTTCAAGAAGAAACAGCAACGGTAAAAGAAACAGCAATTGTCGATGTGACGTCAGATATTCCTCCTCAAGACGATATTATGGGCCATGTACTTAGTAACAATTTGACTGCTGATGTATCGCAACCTCCTCAAGAAGGATTTGCAACTGCAATGGGACATCCGGTTGTCGAGTCGCCGCAAAATCCTCCGTCCGACAACGTAACGAGGACAGGCACTGTCACGGGAACGATAAAGCCGGTTGTGAAACAACCTGATGGTTCGTTCCTGCTTGACGGCGATATTACTGTCAAAATCACGCTTGCTGACGGTACGCTGCTTGACGTGCCTGCCGATGCAAAAGTTATGGTGTTTCGTCCCGTTCCTGAACGGTCGCAGGCAGTAAAGGACGCCACAAATGTCAGAGAGAGCCGTAAGCTAGTTACTACTGATGCGAATAATTCGCTGCATTCTGAAAAACGTAATGCCGTCAAAGCAGAAAACACGCTGAAAGGTCATCTTCTTGGAGAAATTAACCAGCTTCGGGATCTAGGAAACTTTTTTCCATTTTTTGAAAATTACCTCAGCGTGAACGGTATTTCCGAGCGTTTACTCTGGTTAAAACCCTCTGGTGAGATGTTTATTCTTTTTTATACGACGGAAGAAAATCATCAAATCATTCGTGAATCGCTGGAAAAAATCAACGAGTGTCTGCGTTCTTTGCATTCTTTTGCATCGGTGAATCCACAGAAAGTTCAGCCGCAGCCGAACCAACCGACGCCGAGTGTAACATTTCAGCAGCCGCCAACTCCATATTATTCTACTCAACCAACACAGCCGCCGGCGGCGAAAATCCAACCGTTGCTAAATCAATCGCAGCCGCTCTCTGTTGTTCCGAATACTGTTGGAACGCCTCCTTTGCCGCAACAACCTCAAGTATTTGCGAATTTACCCAATCAAGTGGAACCGGATACCCATAATCCGCTTTTTTTGAACCCTAATTACCAGAATTCCCTAAAGAACACTCTGCTCAAAGAATTTCAAAACTTGAATAAAGAAGTAGCCGAGAAACAACGTGAAGAATTCCAAAAGTTAAACGAAGAAATCCAAAATCTCCAAAAGCAACTCGAGGAAACCAGACAACAAGTCGAGGAGCAGAGGAAACAAGAGGAAGCCAAGGAACAACGGAAAGAAAAAGAGCAACCGAAACCGACGGTTGTACCATTGGGGACAAGTATTGCTCTTCCCCTGATAACGGCGAATTCTTCCATAAAGTTAGTCGGTTATGATATCGGCGACCTGCTTCCAGAGAATGACAATTTGGCGCAAGCAATCCAACCCTTGATCGAAATCCTTAAAAAAACGGTGAACGAGAAAACGGTGTCATTCTCTTCCGCTTACAATTCGAAATATCCCACCATATTAACCATTACCGGCACAGACGAAGAGCATAAAAACATTGAGGAGATGTTAAAGCAATTACGAGCATTGTCAAAAGCAGCCCCCAAATTATCGCCAAAGGTACGTTAATTTTTGTCTGTTTCGTGTTTAAAATCATTATAAACTAGAAATCATTCATGCCGCCGCATGTTATTTTTGAGATGAACCGCGTCTCCAAGAAGTACGGAGAAAAAACGATTTTACAAGACATTTCCCTGATGTTTTATTATGGGGCGAAGATTGGTATTGTTGGCGAAAACGGAGCCGGAAAATCGACGTTGCTTAAAATCATGGCGGGAATCGACAAAGACTTCGAGGGAGAAACGTCGCTGGCAAAAGGGATGCGAGTCCGCTATGTTGCGCAGGAGCCGGAACTTGAACTGGATAAAACCGTGCGTGAAAATCTTCTCGCGGCGGTCGTTCCAATTCAAACGCTGCTTGATCAGTTTAACGAAATTTCCGTAGCAATGGCTGCCCCGGAGCAAGCGGATAATTTTGATAAACTTATGGAACAGATGGGACGTTTGCAGGAACAAATTGATCTTGTCAACGGTTGGGAACTTGACCGGATGATCGACATTGCCGCCGACGCTTTAGTGTTGCCGCCGGATGACGCGATTATACGAAAACTTTCCGGCGGAGAACGTCGGCGGGTCGCGCTTTGTATGGCGTTACTTGAAAAACCGGATTTGCTGTTGCTCGACGAACCGACAAACCATCTTGATGCGGAAACCGTGCAATGGCTCGAAGGAGCGTTGCGCGATTATTCCGGTACGGTCATTATCGTCACGCACGACCGTTACTTTCTCGACAATGTCACCAAGTGGATTCTTGAAATCGACAACACGCGCGGTATTCCGTTTGAGGGAAATTATTCATCGTGGCTTGCTCAAAAAGCGGAGCTGCTTCGCGTTCTCGAAAAAAAGGAATCGCAACGTCAGAAAACATTGCAGCGTGAATTGGATTGGATTCAAATGGCGCACAAAGGACGACTGCAAAAAAATCAGGCGCGTATCAAATCGTATGAACAATTGGCGTCGCAACAACAAATGGACGACAAGAGCGACGCGATTATCCAAATTGCGCCGGGGACTCGTCTTGGCGAAAAAGTGTTAACGTTCGACAAAATTTGTAAGGGTTTTACTATCGGCGGCAATCCGATTACGCTGATCGATCATTGCTCGTTTAGTATGCCGCGCGGTGCGATTGTCGGAGTGATTGGTCCGAACGGAACAGGAAAAACAACGATGTTCCGCATGATTGTCGGCGAGGAAAAACCGGATGCCGGAACGCTTGAACTTGGTTCGACGGTACAATTGGCGTATGTTGATCAACACCGCGACGCGTTGAACGATTCGGCGACCGTGTTTGACGAAATCACCGGAGGAAAAGACACGATTGAATTGGGACCGATTAAAATGAACAGTCGAGCGTATGTGTCGCGGTTTAATTTTCGCGGAACGCAGCAGCAAAAGCAAGTGAGTCAATGTTCCGGCGGAGAGCGTAACCGTGTCCATTTGGCGAAACTTTTGAAACGCGGCGGAAATTTGTTGTTGCTCGACGAACCGACGAACGACCTTGACGTAACGACGATGCGAGTTTTGGAGCAAGCGTTGTTAGATTTCCCTGGCTGCGCGATGGTTATCAGTCACGACCGTTTTTTTCTCGACCGGATTTGTACGCATATGTTGATTTTCGAGGGAAACGGACATGTACGATGGTTTGAAGGCAACTTCGCCGCGTATGAAGAAACGCTCAAAATCGAAGACCCAAACCGCCTTGCCAACCGCCGGAATAAATATAAGAAAATTCCGACGTGAGCTTTTTATTGCGGAAATACTTGAAAACCGTATATTATTTGTATTTTGTCTATACTTTTCGGTTTTCAGAGTGGAAACAGAATACAATAAAATTTTTCCATTGTCGTAACTTATTGTAATACAGCATGTTGCAAAACATTAGTAAAACTTTTAATAACTTTTTCTTATTTTTTCGGTAGTAACTATTGAAAAGGATCCGATCTCCGCTATAATTTACATGATGAGTAGAAATTAAAGTAGTAAACATATATAAAATACTTGTATCATGCAAAGTAGTATTCATCAAAGCTACAATCAGTTTTGGAATATCTTGCGGTTGCTGGTCGGTTGTATCATATTGATAGCGGCGGGATTGAAAGCGGAAGCATTGGCGGCAGGAACACCGGATTTGGGAAGCGGATTGTTGCATGCAAGGTGGTTTAATATTATTGTTGTTGAATGTGAGTTAGTGTTTGGAATATGGCTGTTATCCGGTTTACTGCAGAAATTGGCATGGTTAATCAGTTTGTTTTTGTTCGTCGGTTTTTTGGTGATATTGTTTTATGAGATGGTAATTCTCCATGAAACAACCAACTGTGGGTGTTTTGGGCGTCATGTGAAAATCCCGCCGATTTATACGGCGATATTTGATACAATGGTCATCGGATTGTTAATTGTGTTTCACCCGAAAGGTATTGTTTTCCGTTGGCAAATGTTTTTTCACGAGGTTGTCGGTTTAAGATTTAGCAAACGGCTTTTCGCCGTCATTGGAATCTGGTTAATTGTTGCAGTGCCGGTGACGTATGCTATGTTTTCAGTGCAGAAAAATGAGATTGCGGAATTGGGTACGGAGTTTGTTGGTATCAATGGCAAAAAGACGATTTCCTTGCAACCGGAAAAATGGACGGGTAAAGAGTTTTCGTTATTAGCGTACATTACCCCCACCAACCATGAAAAGCAATTAACTCAAGGTAAATGGATGTTGTTATTTTATCATGAAAATTGCCGTGTATGCGATAAAGCAATAGACGAATATGAAATTTTAGCACGGAATGTACAACATGAAAATATTGATATAAAATTTGCGTTAGTAGGTATTCCGCCGTTAAGTAAAAATAAACGCGATTTGCCGGAGAGTGATAATGGTCTTTTCTTTTATTTTTTGAACGAAGAGAATTATTGGAATATCAAAACGCCTGTTCAAATAACATTAAAGGATGGTATTGTTGAAAATATTGATTATTTTTGATAGCATGATTAAATAGATGATGTACAAATGTCACGAAATAATTTTATAAAAGTAATATTTGTTTTACTCGTTACTGAAATTTGGGTATGCGGATGTTATGAAAAACAACAAAATGCAAATATTTCTCATGTCAATAACATCAAACAAGAAAACCTTGCATTGATTTGTAAAGAACCGGTTTGGAATATCGGTGAAATTGATACGACAAACGGTATTTCATTGCAGCACGAATTTCAGCTTGAAAATAGATCGTCCGAAATCATTCGTATTGATAAAGTTGATTCAACTTGTGGTTGCCTTGTGACTGACGATTTTGACAAAGTGATTCATCCGGGAGACACAACAAACATAAAATGTACAATTACACTTCCGCCTTTTCCCGGACAAATACAAAAACATCTTTTTGTACAAGCGTTTGGTGAAAAACCGATGAGTGTTCAGTTGTCGATTGTCGCAATTGCAGCTTTGAATTCCATGTTGCATACATTTCCTGAAAAAGTGGACTTTGGAACGATTAAACCGGGAGATAAACAGGTTAGGGAAGTAATTGTTCAGCGTTATGATAACACACCAGTCCAGTATCAAGACATTATTGATTTAGCGAACACTCCTGAAATGACCGTAAAAGAAGTGAATAAGGAGTTCTCAAAAGTCAAACTGGAATTGACATTGAACTCAATGAACTTACTGCTTGGTGATTATCAAACAACGATACAAATTAGGACGAAACACGAAAAATATTCAATATTAGAGTTACCTGTGAGAGCAAGTATTCAAGATGAGGATTCCGTTTTTCTTCCTCTCATTTTTATAGATAAACTCAGTAACAATGAAACGAAAACGATTTCAATATGGCGACAAGATGCAAATAGAGAAGGAATTGTTATCAAAAAAATTCTTTATGAAGGAGATGATTTTCTCAAAATCAATGATGAGAAAGATTATCTTCTGAAAGATGGAGTTGTCTCAATGATTCGGAAAGCGGAATTAGATACAGCAAAAATTGTAAGAGGAAAAATGAAAATTGTTTTTCAAAAAAACGGAAAGGAGGAATCAACTTATGTTAAAGTCACGGCATTTTTGCCAGCGATGTAAACTTTATGTAAAACCAATTTATGTGATTTAACCAATTTTAAAAATGGAGAAGCGTTTTATGAAAAAAAACAACATGTTAACACGATTATTGTACACAAGTATTATACTTAGTGTTGTTTGGTGTATAGGTCAAATTGCTTATACACAAATCATACAAAATGCAGACTGTTTGACAGTAGGTAACTTGCAGTGCAATACGCTAAGTGCAGTTCAGTGCCTTCAGCAAAATAGTCAAGGACCATGTTTACATTGTAATGCTACGACAGCGTTGCCTAACAAAGTGTGTGTTGCAGTAGAAGGAAAAACTTGCCAACAAAACAGTCAGCCGATTATATATTGCGGTAATCAGTATAATGGGGTTTGTACTGCTCAAGGATGCGTAAACATTGTTTATTCAGGTGTTTGTTCAGGAGTTGCACAATGTAATTGAATTTAAATCACTATTTTAATACTATTAAAATAGTGATTTTTTTAATTCCCCCCCCCAGTATTGAAAAATCGTAACTATTTAGTTGCCCAGTGCGGATTTACTTGGTTTGAGCGACTGAATAGTTACAAAAAATTAATATACATTCTACGGGGAACTTCTAAAAACATCCCCCAGATGTTCATAAGTCCTTATTTTTCAATGATAAAATTTGTTGAAGGTGGGGTTTTTAGAAGTTCCCTACGGTAAGAAAGTGCCATTTATTCGTTGCTGATATTATTTGATAGACGAAATAAAAGTGTATTTTCTCGCCGTGAGAAGTATAAAAATAGTTTGGTTAATTTTTAGTTTTTTAGAAAATTCTTTTATATGTGTTTCTTTAACTATACTCAAAATAACGAAATATCAATTCAATAAATCAAGAGTACACATTGAGAAATCTATAAAACTGATTGAAAAGAGAATGATATACTCATTGCACTTGAGTGTTCGGGGAGTTCAATTGGATTTTATGGTATAACGATACCAGTGAAAACCGAAATTTTAAGTGTAAAAAATATATATCTTGCGGTTTTGGTCATTTTTGCTTATATCTTGTTCCTGCTTGTTATTTGTTAATTTTTTCGAAATGTAAGTTTTGTTAAAATTATACTAAAATTAATTTATATATTTTGAAAACTATTCAAATGAAAAAATATCTTATATTGTATTTACTGATTTTAGTACTACTCTTTAGTAAAATGTTCTTATATCAGACACTCTGTTTGGCTATAACATCAGAAGAGTTTAATGTGCTTTCTGGACAGGAAAAAAAAACTCTCTTAAAGGATGCATTACAGTCGAGTTTGTCTCAAATGCAAAATTTTTCTGCTAAATATACGAATCAGCGTTTTTTATGTGAATTTCATGATAAAAAAATTATATCGAAAACATTCCCAGTAACTCAAGATCAATATGAATATAGGAGAATTGGAAAATCTTTTTGGTTTCATCATTGGTGGACGGTTTCACAAAACAATAAATTCAATGAAGTTGCAAACACAGAAGCATTTGAATCCTTTGATGTAACTAAAGGAGAATTACGTACATTGTCAACTGCAAATCATTATAAAAATAAAGAATGGTATGCTTATATTATGAATGAGCTTGCCCCAGCATGTCGAGATTCATTACTTCCTGATTTATTTGATGCTTCCTGCATTTGTGATTCTTATAATGTTTTGGGGCACATTATTCAACAAGTTGATAATTGGAATTTTTTGGAGAGTGAACAAAATCATTTAATACTTCTTGAAATGCGAGATTATTCATGTGAAGTACCTGAACAATCTTCTGGTACGAGAAAAGTTTGGATAGACCCTGAAAAAAATTTTTCTGTTGTACGAGAATTACGTAATTTATTGATAGCTAATACGGTGGTTTGGCAAGTGAAAGAATGCGATGATTTTCAATATTTAGAGGGTATTTGGGTTCCCCAAAAAATTTCAGTTTATGGTTGTTTTCCTGGTATGCCAGAAAAAGGGTCAGGAAGTTTGTTAAGTGTTGAAGATATGAAAATTGGTAAACTCAAACGTGCAGATTTGGTCGTTGATTTTCCCAAAGGAACGAAAGTTTTTGACAAGATTAAAGGAATTGAATATTTTGAAGGTGATCCTATTCCGGGTACTCCTTCTCCTCAATTCACCTATGTACGTTACTCATTGATAATTTTGGGAGTTATTTTTATTTTGTTAGGAATTTGGAAAAAAATTTATGAGATCAAACAAGGTTCAAAGGGGTGATTATTCATTGAACCGGGTTTGTTATCAATCACTGTTGATCGTTTTGTGGCTCTTTGCAATTTCTTTGGAAGGTTTCAGTATATTTCATTCGCCGGTTTGGCATGAATCGTCGCAATTACTTGCGGGACTGAATATCTGGCGGTTTCAGCGATTCGATACGCAGGAAGTCAATCCTCCGCTTGTCCGTTCTGTTGTTTCTTTGCCGATAGTCCTGCTATCGCCAAACCTTGACGAAAGGAAATTCAACCGTCCGCCGGTACAACGTGATGAATTTGCAAGAGGAATAGAGTTTCTCAATGACAACAAAGAAAACGCACGATTCTTTTTTACCGTTTCACGTTTCACCGGACTTGTTTTTCTTGTGATTGCATTTTTGACTTGTTTTCATTTTTCTCAAATAACTTTCGGTATTATTTCAACATGGGTAGCATTACCGCTTTTTTGTTTTTCTCCCTACATTCTCGGTCACGGCGCGACGATTATGCCTGACGTTCCCTCCGCCGCGTTTGCTATTGCGTCGGTTTATTTCTTCTGGAAATGGCTCAAACGTCCCGAAATGCTGGAATCATTTATCGCCGGAATCATTCTCGGACTTACGGAATTGACAAAATTTACACTGCTGATTTTTTATCCGATGTTTATTGTAATGTGGTTGATTTACCGATTGCCGGAAATCAAAACGCTCACAAAAAAATATTGGTTTCAGCAAGTCAAACAAATGGCGGTGAT
>JAIRYX010000510.1 GCA_031267635.1 Planctomycetaceae bacterium | reverse complement strand
TTATCCCAACGGCTTTGGGACTTGTCCCAACAGCTTTGGGACTTATCCCAACGGCTTTGGGACTTGTCCCAACGGCTTTGGGACTTGTCCCAACAGCTTTGGGACTTGTCCCAACAGCTTTGGGACTTGTCCCAACAGCTTTGGGACTTGTCCCAACAGCTCTGGGACTTGTCCCAACGGCTTTGGGACTTGTCCCAACAGCTTTGGGACTTGTCCCAACAGCTCTGGGACTTGTCCCAACAGCTCTGGGACTTGTCCCAACAGCTTTGGGACTTGTCCCAACGGCTTTGGGACTTGTCCCAACAGCTCTGGGACTTGTCCCAACAGCTCTGGGACTTGTCCCAACGGCTTTGGGACTTGTCCCAACGGCTTTGGATCGGACAACAAAATCATTGGCTTAAACACCAAAGCCATTGACTTAAACGTTGTCAGAGATTGACTTTACAACAATAGCGTTATCCAATAATCCTCTTATTTCATTGGATAACACATCACCATTTTATTTTAGGAGATTCGATTTATGTCAAATAGCGGTTTCATTCCTCGCAAGGACAACGATTTTTTTGCATGGGCGAAAAATTTTGTGGCGTTCGTGAATACTAATTACGCACGGATCAATTTTCCCAGCGCGGAAGCGTCGCGGCTGGATTCGCTCTATATTACTTTTTTTCAGAAACTCGAAGCTGCCGAGACGCCCGAAAAGCGTACTCAAGCCGTCATTCAAGAAAAAATCGTCGCTCGGGAAGCGCTCGAGCACGCGTTGCGGCAGGATATTAAGGAATATCTCACCTACAACCATTTGGTGACCGACGCCGACCGCGACAATATGGGCTTGCCGATTCATAAGACCACCCATACGCCCGCGCCGATCGCGACGACGTATCCCGATTTTGATATCGACAGCAGCACGCTTCGGCGGCTGACGATTCATTTTTACGATCAGGGACAAAAGAAATCCAAAGCGAAACCGGTCGGACAGCATGGGGCGGAAATTGTTTGGGCGATTTTGGACGCGCCGCCGAAAAAGGTGAGCGATTTAATTCGTTCCTCCTTTGACACGCATACGCCGTTGACTTTGGATTTCGAGGAAGACCAACGCGGACAGACCGTTTATTTCTGTCTTCGCTGGGAAAACACCCGCGGTGAAAAAGGTCCCTGGAGCGATATCCATAGCGCGTTCGTGCCGTAAAAACAGCGAACGCGGAAGAGACGGGACTCAAGAACAATCTCCCTCCCCGGATGCTCTTTTGTCCCTGTTCTCTCTTTTGTTTCTTTTGTCCTAATAAATTCCAAGAATTTCCTTTTATCCCCATTGTTCGCTCGCCACCGAGTATCCAGAGTATCCAGAAACCGAGTCATGATCATGAGAACACAAATGAAGATTCAACAGCTCCTTTTTCTCCTATCGCTCATTGTCGTGTGCGGCGTTTGGGGTTGCTCGTCGCCTGTTTCGACGCGAAAAGTTGAGTTTTACAATCCGCTGTCAGTCAACCGCCCGCACCGCGCCGCGAGAATGACGGGGCTTTGGGAAGCGAAGCAACTGACAAAAAAATCAGGAAGCATTCGCGGCTTTCAGGGGGAGATCATTTTTTTCCGCGACGAGCGAATGGAAAAATCCACCGCCGTGGATGGAACGCTGACCGTTTATCTTTTTAACGTCGATAAAAATGCTGATATTGACGGCGTGCAACCGGAACGGGAATATACTTTCGATAGCGACAGGTTGAGAAAAAGCGTCGAGAAAAACAAAAGATCGAAACTGATCAGTTACGGACTTTGGCTTCCTTACGATCAAGCCCCCGGCGATGAGAGAAACTTTGTCATTCTCGCCAAATTTGAAGGCAAGGAAGAAGACGGCGAATTGGTTTGCTCCGACCAAACTCCCATCCAATTACCCGGCAGACCTGTTGCGAAATCGGAAAAGAACAACTCGCAAACGACGAAAAGATTGGACGCTCAGCAGGTCAACGGCGCGGTTTCCGGCAACGGCTTTGACGATTTCAACGCGATACGCCACGCCGATTACAACGACGCAACCGATTTCAGCGGCGTTCAATTGACGGCGTATGACGAAGCGGTTCAACGTTTGCAAGCGGGAGCGAACGCGGCGGAGCTTTCACGTTCTTCGGACAAGTTAGCGTTGCCGCCGAGCGTTTCGCGTCAAATTTTTCAAACGCCGCGACATTCCGGCGTGGAAAAAATTGAAAACTCTTTGCCGATTGATTCGGAGAAAACGCCCGCGATTGGTTTCGGCGGCGGCGACGGCGGTAGCGACACAGCAGAGAGAAATGCAGAGAGAAATTCTGTTCCCGACAATCAACGTTTTGCGGCGATCGGTTTCGGCAACGGCAATGAAGCGTTGAACGTAGCGAACAATCAAGCCGCGACGAGTAACGCCTCGTACCGCAGCTCGATACCGGAAGAAATGTCGCCGGAACGTTTGACGCGGTTTCGTCCGAATTTTACGGGAATCGGATCGCAAATTGATCGACGAATGCAAGACTACGCCAATCGGCAACAACCTTACGGAGTCGCCGACGCTTCCAACGCGAATTTCCATAACGACGAAATTCAGCAAGCTTCTTACGTTGCGTCGAATCCGCAATTGTCCGCGTCTCAAGCGTCAAAACAACAGGAGATGCACCAAGCGATGGTTCGCATGATGGCGGAGCAGGAACAACGCCGCAATTTGAATCAAGCGAGTCCGTTGGGCTTCAGCAATTACAATGCGGCAACGTTTCCGAACGATCAAAGCCGCGTCACGGTCTCGGATCGTTATCCGTCATGGGGAATTGCTCCTTCGCAAACAGGACAACAAATCAATCAATTCCCGCTGTATCAAACTCCCAATACTTCTCAACCGTCGCCTTATATTGAATCGGATTGGGGAGCCGCCTTTGACAATCAGCCGCCAACCCGTGAAACGCAAGTGTTGTATTCGCCGGTCAGGGGAAGTCAAAGCTATCCGTGATGGTGGCGAAAGCGGATTGATTGATTTGGCTTGGGCAACCGCCGCCGTCGTTTCCTATTGCGTTTTCAAGTATTGTTCTCCCAAAACGCAATCATCAAGCAAATGCAATTCCAAACATGCAATGCGGCTGACATGTTCCCTATCGTTTCACCGATATTCCACCTCAACCATCGCTTGACAATCTTTGTCGGCGGCAACGCGCATCCAGTGAGCGTGAAAGCCGACCGGCAATGTTATTTGGAATGTTTCTTTGGGTTGCACCGCGTATTCAAACGCTTTGACAAACTCGCCGGAATGATCAAAATCGCATTCGAACCGAAACGTAACGCTTGTTGCCGCGCCGTGAACGATCTTCAATCTTTTACTGTCGTAATTGGTTGTCAAATACGGCAGCGACATTTCGCCGGCTTTGATTGTTTCGGTCATATCGCGGAGACGTCCGCAACCTTGCGGTTTGCCGAGCTTCCAGAGGTCGTCAATTTGTCCGAACCAAAGTCCGCGCCCTTGTTGGTCGCCGAAGAAATGACCGTCGTGTTTCGCATTGGTTTTTGTCCCGCTCAAGACGAGTAATCCCCGCCAAGAACAAAAATCGGTAATCTGTTTGTTGTGCGACGCGACCGGTTTCATTTTAGAAAAATCCGGCGAACGGTTATCTTCCGCACGCGGGATTTCGTAAAACGTTCCGGCAATATTGGCAAGCCAGCGTTCCGATTGCACTTCGCGGATCGTTCGATTTAAGCAGTTTCCGGCGTCAGTAGAATGTTGAACATGCGGCAGCAAATAACTTTTTCCGTTAAGATCCGTCACTTTAACGGCGTAAGGTAAATCCGTTACCTCCGCATTCTTTGTCGTGTTGTCGATTTTGCAGACCTCGGAAACGAATTGAATTTCCGTGTCGGTTGCGCCGGATGTTTTTCTATCGATGAATTGCAGTTCTTTCGGATTTTCCGCATTGATTTCAACTTCATAATAAGTATTGTCCGGTTTCCCGTCAACCGACGTTATTTGCCATTGCAGCGATTGATTACGTGCCGCCGGACGAATTAAACCGGAAACAAAGGGATACAAACTCATCCCGTTAGTTTTTCCCATTTGGCTCGGGGGAGCGTTGATTCCCTTCAACTCCGCCAAACTTTCAAAAATTTCCTGTTCTTTCGTATTCGTTTCTCGCGGCGTAAAACAATGAAAATACGCCGTTGCAGTGCAGTTTTTATCGGCGGTGAGACGTATCCATTCGCCGTGAATTTCGGGCGGGATAATCCAATAAGCGTACTGATGTTTGACTTCAATTTCATGCACGTTCCGCCAGTTACCGTCGCCTTTTTCGTCAAGCTCCACGGTAAACCGCACCAGTTCCGCCGCGTCATGCTTCACATGCAGAATCCGTTGTTCATACCCGCCGATCCCAAACGGGTCAGAGGGCTTGCCCGCTTTAACCACGTCATTTTTCCAAACGCCGCCCCATCCCGACGGTGACCCGAACCGCTTCAATTCGTCCGCCGTGCCGAACCAGAGATTGGACTGCGCTTGTCCGCACATCGGATTTTCCATCATCGCCGCTTCGTCCGCCGCGAGAACGATTTTTCCCTGCCAATGCGTCACGTCGGGAATATATCGCAAGTGTACCGCCATCGGACGGATTCCCGCCGTGTTCGCCGCCGAGAATGTTTTCGGAAAATCGAACATCGAACCGTGTTGAATCATCATCAATCGTTCCGGCGCGTATTCACGGATTCGTGGCCACTCGGTGTACCATCCGTGCCGATGATCAAATGTGTGACTCGCTTTCGGCAGCCGAAACGTGAACCATTTACCGCCGTCGAGGAGTTTGAGAATCACCGAATTTTTGTCCCAGCCCATTGCCCACAGCGGCGACTTATCGTTCGGCGAACCGTAAATTCCGCCGGGACCGGTAACGTCGGTAAATTGTTTACGCTCGACAATATTAAATGTTTTTCGTCCGTCCCACTCGGCAAGGACGCCGGCTTCTTCGTTGTTTCGTACCGCGCCGCCAACGATCAATTCTTTATACGCGCCGCCGCTTTCTCCGTTATTGGCGAACACGACGCGGTTTTGCGCAGTGTACGCTCCTTTGCCATGCCAGCCGGGAAACGGTTTGTTGAACAATTTGTTAACGTCCAATGTGTTGACATTCACCTCGTAAATCATTCCTTCCATGTCATAATAATAAACCATAGTTTCCGGCGATTGCAGATGCTGCGTTACGGCGGTCATTCGTCCGACAAGCTTTTGCAAATCGCATGCGCGGACATTACCGTTGGCGTCGATAAAATAAGGACCAATAATCAATTGATTCGATTCTTTATGAATCATCCGCGCTGCATGAGTTCCGCCGACGCTTTCCGACCGGATCGTAAGACTCATGTTCGGATTGATTTCATACAATTTATCGAACCCGCCGCGAATCTGATGCTGCGGATAAGTGATATACCAAAGCTTTCCCGCCCAAACGACCACCGCGCCGATTCCCGATTCGCCGTGCGAATTACGGACTTTTGCGTCGGAAATATCCGGCGGCTGATTATGCGATGCAAGATGCGGATACACGCCGCTGATTTGCAAATATTCCGCCTGTTTGTCTTGCGATAGAACAAACGAACGAGACAAAACGCCCAAACAAATTGCCAACACGAACAATATTTTTGAGGTCATTCTTGTATTTCCTTTTTTTGTAAAATCATTGAAGAATCGCGCAACATCATGAATGATTCGGGTAAATATTTAAAAGCTCATGTTACGCATGAGCGGCAATAATCATATGTTCCGGTAAAATTGAATAGACGTTTCCTGAATGTTACTCGCTCATGCGTAACATGCGTTAAAAGATTGTCAATCATTTCCAAGCAAGAAATGCGTAATGACAATCTTTTAAAAGAAGTTGTTCAAGTTTCCCATCAATCAAACACCGGATGGTTTGTACGATTCTTTTTTCGTCTCGAAATCAAAATTGGCTTCTTGGGTTCCTTCCGGCGGCACGGTAAATGTCATTTCTCCGTTAGTCGCACGAGTCGGGATTTTGTAAGGAATCGACGTGCTTTTCGTTACGCCTTCGACCGGATTTCCCGCATTCGGATCGACCCAAGAGATGTAAACCACATATTCGCCGGGAATTGCGCCGCGTTTTTTAGAATTGATAAGCGACAACGCAAATTCCCCGTTAGCGTTTGTCATACCGACAGCGGCTTCGGGCGTAATATCCGCCGAAGTCAACGGTTGAAATAGAACGGAAATGTCTTTTGCCGCTTCGCCGTCAAAGGTAACTCGTCCGGCAACTTTCACCGTTTTAACGCCGCATCCGGTAAGCGTGAAAACGAAAACTAATAAAATGCCAATGGAACAAAATTTTTTCATTGCGAAATCCTTTTTAATCAAAGAGTGATTTAAAACATAAGCGAATATTGTTTGAACAATGGTTTTGGATTTTGCGATACACAATCATTAAAATCAGAGTTCAGGACAAACATCGTTTTACCCAAACAGTAAAATAAAAATTTCTATTAGACTTTTAGGTTAGAGAAAAGGTCTATTTTGAACATCTGCATTAACAATAACGACATAAAGAGGCGTTACGGGATCGTTTGTTGTTATGAGAAATGATTTTGAGGTCGCTCCATGTAAAGATTCTGTTATCAAC
>JAIRYX010000499.1 GCA_031267635.1 Planctomycetaceae bacterium | reverse complement strand
ACCGTTACGGAATGCCCGAACCACTTCACGGCATAATAATAATTCTCGACAAACTGTTTTTTATTCGCATCATTTTTTAAGAGTAAAAGTGAAAACAAAGATTGTTGAAAAAAATACAGGATAAAAATGACGCTCTATTTTGGCAACGACTGTTCCGATTTCGCTCGGACACACGCGCTCCGTTTTCGCTCGGACATGACCTGTTAGAGGATGGATTGTTATCAAAATGAAACAAAAAATAAGGGAATAAGGACGCATATTGAGGGTGCAATTCGGGCTACTAGTGGAATTTTATAATAAGGGCGGCAATAGTAATATTTTCCGGTAACATTGACCGTAGAACGAAGTCACGCAATTTCACTTGACATGAAAAATGTCAAGTGAAATTGCGTGACTTCGTAGCAGTTACCCAGTTGCCGTGCGGATTTATTGGGGGTGGGCAACTGAATAGTTACAGTATTTTATAAACCAATTCCTCCCCAAAATACGAAATAAGCAGAAAATTTTCGCAACCCCCTCTATTTCAAGCACAAGGCGAAAATTCAATCCGCATAAAAGAGGAGCGTCCGTTATAAAGCGGCTTCCGACTGAGGAAACGCTTTTGTCAATTCCTCATAATACTTTTGATTGGCTACGGAAATCGCTTCTAATTGCGGTTTGAAAATTTCACGAACCGCTTCAAAATGTTTTTCCGCGTCTTTCTTTTCTCCGCTACGGAGTAAAGCAACCGCCAGATGTAACTGAAAAAGTAATCCGCCCGCAGAAGCGTTGTAAGATTTCTCAAAACATGTTACGGCGTCTTGCGGCTTGTTTTGAAGTAAAAAAATGAGTCCTTTCGTGTCAATGATCATCGCGTCGTTAGGAACAATGGCAAGAGCGGCGTCAATTAATTTCATCGATTCGGCGCAATGTTCGTTTCTGACGGCGTCGTCATTTGTTTGTTGATTGGCAATAAGAAACGCCAAGTCGTTCTTGAATACCGGAGTTTGCGGATTCAATTCGCATAACCGATGATAGAACGGAATCGTCTTTTCCTGCATGCCCCGAACCATCAAAAATGTAATAAGCCGAAGGATTTTCGGAGTTGATTCCTCTTTGGATACGTCGTATTCTTCCACTCGCTTATCCAGCCATTCGACTTGATTTTTTTCATAGTTATAATCGCGCAATAACCCTAAAACCGGCTCAAGGAAGATCGTTTCGTCCTGTGATTTGGCCTTTGTTTTTTCCATTTCTTCCTGAATGATTTTAAACGATTGCGCTAAATCTCCCGACGCGGCGTAATTTTTCGCTAACGGCAAAACCGTTTCTCCTCCTTGAGTTGCCGCCGTCTCAAAATATTTTTTGGAAATGTCAAGTTTGTCAATACTGAAAAATCCTTGACCAATCACCGAATTGAAAACGGCTAATTGCATTTGATCGTCAGGAGTTTCCATTTTTTGAGTTGCCAAATCCAGCCATTGTTTAGCAATTTTTTCCGCTTCGGTCGCGTCCTCGCGACGAACGGCACGGAAAAAATCGTGTGAAATCGCCTGATAGGGCGGGTTAAACCGCAAATAAAATCCGCGCATGAAGTTCGGAAACAACGATAATGCTTTCTGCATGTATTCATTTTCCGTGTCTGTCTCTCCTAATTTGTTTGCCAGATAAATAACGTCGCGGTAAATGTTCGAATCATTATTTCCTTTTTTGATTGTTTCAATTTCGGCTTTCAGAACTCCTCTTTCATTTCCGATTTTATCTTCAATATGCGTCAGCAAGAGGAATGTTCTGTCCCATCTCGGTCTTGTTCCTACTAGTCCGCCTTGAATTTCTCTCGCTTTGACGATATTCGGATCGGTGGCGGACGCTTTTTCCGCGCTTTGAATAAGCCGTTCCGCGCGAAGGTATTTATAAAGCGTTCCGTCTTTTTCGCCTTCCATTTTCATCAGCGTATTTTCAATTTCGGCGACTTCTTTGAGATTTCCCATATCCAACTCCAACAGTCCCAACTGAAAATATAACGGAATTGTTTTTTGCCCCGCCGCTTCTTTTCGTAATTGTTCCAAACGCTCTTTATTGAGTTTCAGCGATGTTTGTCTATCGGCGTCCACCTTTTGGAAACCATTGCTGATATTAAGAAAAATTTCTTTTTCCGGCGCATTCTGAAATTTTTGAACCGCTTCGTTAACGACTTCCCGCGCTTCCCGTAAGTTTCCCATTTCAGATAAACGCATTGCACGAAGAGCATACCAAAGAGGAAGTCCGTTTGGATGATCGTGAATAATCGACATGACCCGCTCGCGGTCTTTTGTCGCTCTTAACAAATTATAAAACCCTTCCAATTCTTGCAGGAACGTTAAATCATAACTGTAAGCGTTTTCCACCGAGCGGATAGGAATCAGTATTCGTTCTTCTATCTCCGAGAAAGTATTTTCACTTTGCTGCAAGAAAATTTGTTCGGTCAAAACCTTTGCCTGAAGCATATCCACCTGCCAAGAAGGAATGACATTTTTTTTGTTCGACGGGATTTTCAAAATATCCAGTTGTTTCTGGACTTCATCCCAATTTTTATCAGCCGCCGGTTTATTTCTATTTTGAGCGTCCAACGCTGACGCAAGCCAAAACCGCACCGTTTGGTTATTATTCTGTTTGTTCAGTATCTGTTGCAAATATCCAATATATCGGGCAAGAATCATTTCGATATTATTTGTCATACCGATTTGCGAATATGCACCGATTGCGCTTGTGTACGCAATCATCATTTTATCGATATTGAGCGGTGTGGTCGCTTTATTTTCTTTTTCAAAATAATTGATGATTTTTAAGTAAACGTCCGCACCTTGTTCCCAAAGAACCGCGCTTCCCAACTGTTCCGCATAGACGATAAGCGAATCGAAAATGAGCTGTTCGTCGCCATTGGGAATTGACGGTTCAAAAACGCTGCGGAATCTCTCGATAGCTTTCGCCGGCTCTCCCTGAATCGCCAACAATCGGGCTTCGAGCATAATAACAATATTTTGCAACGGACGTATCATTCCGGCGTCTCGTCCACGATTTCGCTCAATCCATTGCTGAATCAATCGAATTTTTTTCGCGGCATTATCCGCATCGTGATTTTCAAGATACGCCACAACAAGCGGGATAAGCACGCCCAAATCATTCGATTTTAACGCTTCATTCCCTTTTTCCAGCGTTGCGATTCTGTTTTTTATATCGCCGTCGAGCCGATACACAATGGCAAGCTGGATATATCCCAATGAAAAGTTGCGATTCGCGGCAATCATTTTTTGATAACGTTCAATAATATCTTTTTTCGCAATTTCATAAGCTTCAATTCCTTTTTCCATTCGAAGACGAAACGCTTGTTGTCTCAAAAATGAATTGATGAAACTTAACGCGACCACATTATTAGAATCAATTGCAATGGCTTCTTTCAATTCGGAATCAACATCCGAATCATTCGGGTCAATTTGATTATAATTCAAACGGTATTCGTAGTGAATCAATAATTTTTGCACACGCTCCGCATTTTTCGTCGTCTCGTCTTCATCGCTTTTTTCAGGAATAGGATTTCCTTCCAAATCTTTATTATCGACAAACCAATTCATAATTTGATTGGCTCTTTCCGCGCGGGTTTCCAATGGAAGCCGTTGAAATTCCGCAGTCGTACAATTCAATACATTTTTACTATCAGTATGCAGCAACGTGACATAACCGCTCGTCAATTCGCTATCGCCGGGGTTTAATTTCAACGCTTTTTCCATCAATTCGTTAAAAAACAACGGCTCGTTTGGCGCTCTTTTGGTCAATTCATATTTTCCTTCGGTAAGTAATCCGGCGCGCACCTGAACAAGATTTTTCCACGCTTCGGGATCATCCGGGCTTAATGGCAAGATGATTTGAATTGTTTCCAATATTTCATTGCGATCGGAAACTCTTTGTTGATTGTCAAGTATCTGCTTATTGATTTTCAATTCTTCATCACGATTTTTAATTTCACCGGACGCACGCAAAATGCGTAGGTAGTAAATTGCATTGTTATAGTCTTGCGGACTTTGAGCTTTTTTATCGTAAATTTCCGCCAATGCCCGAACAACTTTCATATCGTTCGGATTTTCTTTCTGATAAAGAATAAGCGGTTCTAATGTTTTTCTGGAATTGTCCTTGTCGAGATTTTCAGAAACGGATTGAATAAGAAATTCTCCCTGATCTTTTGTCTGGAAATAGTAAACGACGCATAAAATTGTTCCTAGAACGGCAAAACATGCAATCGTTCCCAGTAGCCATTTCCAACGAACCACAAAAAGCGGACCAGAATACTCGCTCTTTTCTACCGGAATTTGATTGTTACTATTATTTGTTTCTCCACGCATAATCATAAACCTCCAAGAAGGGATAAATTTTAAACTTTTGAATTAATGGGAAAATGCTTCTACTAAATTGTTTGTTGAGAATGGTTGAGGGAATCTCTCGAAAGCATTTCGGGGATTCCGAAGCGGTTTTTGGGATCTCCCCCTTTTCAGTTTCTGACACGCACTCGGAGGAACACGAGGAACGCTGGGACTTTGGCGACTTGCTTTGGGGATTGTTGAGCAAATTTTTCTCATTTTGGAGGATTCTTTTTCAGTATCCTCATCCAGTTCCAGAAAGCCCCAGAGTCCTAATTGCCCTTTTTCTTTCTTTTTATACAACGAAACGGTTTTCGGAAATACCTGCAACAGCAAAAGCCGTAACAGGCGTTCCCAACGTGTCCAATCGTTCAAAAACATCTTCCGTATTTTTCCGTAATGTATCATAAATACGCAATGTCACAACAATCGCGTCAACGTGAGACGATAAGGAATAGGCAGCCGAAGACACTTGGAACGGCGGCGCGGATATAATAATTGCCGCGTAATGTTTGGAAAGCTCTTTCAATAATAAATCAAAATTGCCGTCGTTGAAAATATCAACAGAATTGTCCGCGGCGGGTTGTCCGTCAGGTAAAAAATAAAGGAACGGTTGTTGGGAATCGCGAGTAATCGCCTCGTTCATCCCCAAACGCGTTGCTAAAACGTCGGAAAGCGAACCTTTTCCTTCAACCCCCATCAGCTTTCGTAATCTTGGATTTTCCGCAAACGTATCAATCAACAAAATCGGCTGTTTTTTGATTTGTGCCATTTTTTCCGCAATATTAATCGCCGCTAATGTTTGACCGTCATCTTTTTGGACGCTGGAAAATAGGAAAATTTTCGCTTTATTGAAATATCTTCCTTCTAAAAAATTATGACAAAGCTCTTCAATGGACTGTTGAAAAATCCGCCGTTGTTTTCCGGTAAACGACGCAGCCAAACCCGGACGCGGCATACCGCCGATTGTTTCCAAAGAAACTTGCGGAAACATAATTCTAAATTGACTCAAATGATAAAATCTTGCCGACGACATTTCAAGTTTCCACGCCCAAACAACCGGTATGGCTAAACCGAATAACGCCACGAGCGCCATCAGACGGTTACGATCTGCAAAATTCGGCTGGCTTTCTTCATTTGTTTCCGATAATTTTTCCACCTGATCCCGCGCCGCTCTTTCCGTATCAATAATATGTAAGCGTGAAATCAACATTTCGTAAACTGTTTCATTAAGTCTCTTTTGTTTTGCTATATCAACCGCGCTATTATACGTTTCTATATCGTTTCCTTTCGACTTATAAAATTTCTTTTGATCGTCGTCAAGCTGTTTCATCCTGATTTCCGACGATTCGATGCTATCTTTAAGAAGAAGGATTTGTACGTGCGCTTCTCGCATTCGCGCCGCAAGCCACATTTTTTTAGCGTCCTCTTTTAATTGAGGAATTAACTCCGAAATACTTTTTTCGTTTTCATCCATTTTTTTTCGGATTATGTGAATGTTGGGAGCGTCTTCACTGTATCTTTTCTTTAATGTTTCATATTCTTTTTTCAACGTTACTTTTTCCAACAATAATTCGCGTATTCCGTCATTGGTAAAAACATCAAACTCAACAGCGGAATCAGGAATTTTTTCCGGATCGTCCATTTTAAGAACTTCTTGGTTCTGTTCTATTTTTTGTTTCATTTCAGCGATTGACGCTTTTAATCGGGCAACATCCAATCGAACGGACGCCGTTCCGCCTTCCTGAGCTAATAAAAGTTGCGAATCAGTCGGCGGCGTTCCTCCACGTTCGATGAGTTGTTGCGTAAGACGATTATATTCTTCTTCCTGATTGGAAATTTCCTGTTTTATTTGTGCAATAGTATTTTTCAACGATGTTGATACAGCTTCCGTTTCCGCCCGTTTTTGATTTTCGCTGTATTCAAAATAGCTATCAATCATCGCGTCAATATAAAGCTTCGACAGTTGTTTGTCGGGAGTCGCATAACTCACGATATACATGGAGGACGCGCCACGTTGTGAAATTTCAAGATGATTACTTAACCAAGCTGTCGGCTCCTCTTTTTTGAGCAATTCTTCGATGTTGATATTTCTTTTTCCCGCTTCATCTACGATTCTCCCAAACGCTCTATTTAAAACCATCGGGGAATGAAATAATTGCAGTTGCGCTTGTATCGCCGCTGAAACTTCTTGTTGACTCATTCCTTGAGGAGCATAAACAATGTAAGGACGTTGAAAATAAACCTGAATCCAGACCGACGCTGTATATTTTCCCGGAATCGCAAAAAAAACAACTGCAGCCAACATTGTCGCCACCACAATGCTTGATGGAACAATCCAATACCAATGCCGCCAAAACGAAGTAGTAAAAAGTAAAAATCGGAAGTAGGGTTCGCGAAATGCCCGATTGATAATTTCATTGGCGGATGCGGGAAGTTGTTCGGGATTGCGAAAAACGGCTTTATGTTCTGGCGCGGCTTGTTCTGTTTTTTGTGTATGATTATTTTCTGACATGATTCTCTACTATGATAGATAGTTACCGCAATGAAAAAATTGAATATCAGAATTCACGATTTGTCGGCGACGACGCAATTTCCACTCGATGAAACACTTTTCCAATCCACAATATAATACAGATAAAAATCACAAAGGTCAAAAATAGCATGATTCCACCGGAAATATCATCGCACACAACCGGCGTTTTTTTTTCAAAATGAAAACCGTCAATGAAACCGGAGGCATATTTGATTAAAAGCCCAGTGATCGTAATTCGCAGAGCGTTGACAAAAAGTGCGACTGGAATCACAAGACAGAACAACAAAACGTTAATCCACCACGGGCGTCGCATCAGTAATGCCGCCGCGTATGCCGCCGCGATAACGGAAATCAAAACACGAATACCGGAACATGCTGCGGCAACATCAAGTTTTTGATTGTCGCTCATAATAATAATGTTGACTTGACGAATCGCCGGTTCTCCGATGATTCGCAACATATACGTACTTAGCTGAGCGGCAAACTCCTGAAGCTTTGGACGAAGCAACATTTCAAAAGTTTGAGGCCAAGGAAACATAAACGCAAGAAACAACAATGACGGCAACGCCCAAAGAAAAATGCGAAAACCGAAACAAATCAATGTTACCGCACACACCCAAATGAGAATCGTCCACGCATCCAACGTAACCATAGAATAAACCATGATATAATATCGGGCAATAGCCCACACCGCTAAAAGCGTCATTCCGAGAACAAAGCCAAGGATGGAATTTGTCTTGCTTTGCTTTTGAGGAATCGTTTTTCGACGCATCCATAAAAAATAAATCACAAAAGGAACAACAAAAAAACCGTGATGATAATCAATAATCACGCTCCATGTATTCACCAAACTTCGAAGCGTCTCCCAATAGGAAGCAATCAGCACGGCAACCATAATGACAGCCAAAACCACAAAACGTCCGACTGATTGCGGTTTTTGAAAAGTTTCATTGTTTGCGGCGGTTGCTGTTTTTCTTGCCGAAACGACCGTTTGAGACGCGGTATCTCGTGAGGTAAAATTCGCACCGTACACAGGTGTTCTTGTGTCCGCTTCTTCACGAACATTGGGTTTCAGAGTTGATAGCGATTCTTGTTGAGGAATCGAAACAGACGTCATGGGATCGGCGGACGCAACAGAAAACGTTTCAGTCGGTGTTGACAATGCACGAGCGTCAGAAAAGACAACAGACGACAATGTTTTCGTTTGTGAAGCAATATTTTGTGCGGAATAGGTTGACTCAGACTGACCTTGCGCAACCGATGATTCCGTAATGGATTGTTCCGGTAAAGACGACTCCTGTTGATCCGTTTGTTCAGTGTGATTTTGTTCTATAACATGACGAGTATCCGACTCGACGGATTTAACCGGCTCGTCAGTTTTGTTTGCAGGTCGAATTTCGTTGAGATTAAGCTGAAACGGATTTGTTGAAGCAGAGTTAGGAATATTGTTATCGTCCATCATTATTTTCCAGACAAAAATGAAGTTAATTGGCTAAAACGCCTTTTTGCTTTGTTTCTGTATTTGATTTTACCTTGCCGTAACAGCGTCAGGACAAAATTTTTATCAGAATACTAAAATTGCTTTAACGTTATCTTACCACTCATTTTATATACTATTATACCTCAACAAGACTAGCCCCATTAAGACAATAAATTTGCTTTATTTTGAAAAGATACCGTTGACGTAAATAGGATAATCGATCAAATTAGAATAATTATCACAGAAGGTTGTAGTAATTTGAATAAATTTTGGGATTGCTATACTCATTACGCTTTGAGTTTTCGGTTTTATGAATGGAGATCAAACTGGATTTTACGGTAATAACGACGTAGTGAAAACCGAAATTGCAAGTGCAAGGAGTATGTTGTTGAAAGGATTCAATTTTGTTGATTCTTTCGCTTTTTGGGGGACAATATTATTTGAAAACGCAATAAAACACTATGGCATCAGTTGCCTAAACCAAATCAATCCGCACTGGGCAATTGCATCGTTATCCGAACGGCTTTATCATTGCCGCTCTTATTTATAAAATCCCCTTGTAGCCAACAAATCCCCCAAATGCGCCTTTGTGCCTTTATGTTTTAGATCATGGATTGTTATCAAAACAATGGAACGAAAAATAAGGGAATAGGGAATAAGAGCGCATATTGGGGGATTTGTTGGCTACTAAGGGGATTTTATAAATAAGGGCTGAAATAGTGTTGGTATTTTCCGGTCAATTTGACTGTAGACTAAAACTACTTTCAATTTATGTTTTCTCATAAAGGCACGGAGGTACAAAGAATTTATTTTTTAGAATCACTTGATGTTCTTGGCGCCTTTGTGAGAAACAAATTTTAAAACGTGGTGAGTATAATTACCCAGTTGCCGTGCAGATTTATTTGGGTTGAGCAATGAGCAACTGAATAGTTACAGTATTTTATAAATCAAGCCCTCCCCAAAATGTGAAATAAACAGCAATTTTGTTATCCTACCACCCTGTTAAGCGACTGTTTTTTGAGATTTAACAAGAAATGATTTCATTTATGTCTCTAATATTGTCAACACAGCAGTCAACATTATTGCCGCTGTTTCAATCCGTAAAATCCGCGTTCCCAAATCCAGCGGCGTTGCGCCGAGTTTCATTGCCTGCGTTATTTCCGTAGCGGTAAAACCGCCTTCCGGTCCGATCAGCACAAGTACGTCTTGCGGTAATGTGTTGATATTGACTGCCTGAATGTTTAACAAATCCGACAAACGCCGCTGTTGAAAATCGTCGCCGGAAAGCGGATGTGCAATGTATGCCACATGCTGAAAATCTTGTTTTGCCGATGCTTCACTTGTTTTTTCTTTCCAAAAACCAGCGAGACAATCAGCAATGCTTTTTTCATGTTCCACTGTCATTAACCGCGACCGTCCGCATTGTTTCGACGCTTCCAAAACTTGCCGTCTCAATCGTTCTGTCACGCCCGCGGAACATTTCGCCACACCGCGTTTCGCCGCTAACGGAATAAAATGAAAACATCCCAATTCCGTTAATTTTTCGATCATCCATTTTTGTCGGTCGCCTTTCGGAAGCGATGCGGCAATTGTTACATGGCGTTTGGCTTCCGTATTCGTTGTCCGTGTTTCCAGCAAACGCAGCATCACGCGGTCTTTGTGGATTTCAATAATTTCCGCCTTGTATTCTCCGCCGCAACCGTCGAAAAGCGTTACCGTATCGCCGCTCTTTTGACGCATGACGCGAATTAGATGATGCGATTCGTCTCCCGACAATTCCGCAAAGTCCGACGGCAACGACTCTCCGCCGGCATACGGACGATTCCAAAAATACCGTTCCGACATCGCAATTTATCTTCGTTTCTTCTTATTTTTTTTGGCGGTTTTCTTCTTTGACGGCTTCTTTCCCGCAGCTTTCTTGTTTACGGAATGCTCCATCAGTTCTTTCATCATGATTCCAAAGAGTTCTTTCGTGTCCGTTTCATCATAACCATCGTCGTCATCTTCATCGAAACCGTCGAAATCGTCTTCCTCCTCGTCGTCGAAATCCTGTTCGTCCTTATCTTCGTCGTAGTAATTGTTGTCCGCCGAATCTTTTTCTTCGTCAAAACGAAACGGCGTTTCGTAAATATCGTCGGAGCTGATATGTCTGTTGTCGGACAGCAATTTTGCGAACATGTTTGTCATTTCATGGAGCGGTGTGGTGTGGTCAATTGATGGAAGTTGCTGCATCAAGTCAATCATTTCGAGAGCCGCTTCTGCCGCTTCGTAACCTTTGTTGCCAATGTAAGCGTTTTTCCCGACCGCTTTATCGTGCGTCGCCGCCGCGCCGCCGCTTCTCGCAATCGCCTGTTCGACCGTGTTGCAAGTGAGTAATCCGAAAATCGTCGGCACTTCGTTGTCGGTTCCGATTTTCGCGATTTCCAAACTGACCGCACGGTTGATATGCTCGTCGTGCGGCGTTTCTCCTTTAATCACAACGCCGAGACAAATAATTGCGAGAATATTGGGCTGTTCGGCGTAACGTGTCGCGACAATCGGAATTTCAAACGCACCCGGCACGCGGCAAACCGTAACGTTTTGTTCGTTGACGGCACTTTCTCGAAGCCGCGCCAATGCGCCGTCGAGAAGACGCTCGGTAATCGAACCATTAAACTTTGATACAATAATTACGATTTCACCATCAGGCGGCTGTTTGGCTTTTCCTTCAAAATTGATCATTTTTGACCTTTAATATTTGTTTGTACTTCGATTTTCAATGGAACTTGTTGTGAGTTTTCACAAAGCATTTTCATTATAACGTAATTATATCCCAAATCAAACCAATGCCTCCAAATATCGTCCGTCGATTGTCAAGAAACGCCTTCCGATTGCTAATGTACATCTGCTAATTTACTAATTTGCATGTGTGAATTATCGGTTTATACCCGCCAATTACCGCAAAATGCCGTGAACGAGCACTCGACTTTTGAAACACCATCAAAAAAAGACACAAGGAAAAAGTTCCTCATGCCTTTATGATGATCGTTCTCGGAAAAGTCACAAAAAACCGATGGCGATCATTGATTTCATTCGTCGATCTTTACGAAACAGCGGATGTTTTATCATGCGTTACGATTGTTGTTGAGGCAGACGGCGCTATGGGCGGTTTTTTTCTGACTAACGGTTTATGATCTTCTGCGTCATCGCTGTAACCATACGTGCTACCATAGCCAACGCCATATCCGTAACCGTATCCGCCATATCCATACCCGTAACCGCCATAACCTTCCTGTTCGTTATACGCACTATAAAATCGGTGGCAACGGAATGTGTTGATCGCAATACCGCAAATGTTTGTGCCGACTTCACGCAACAGATACACGGCGTGCATGACAGAAGGGCGTCCATTTTTTACGGCTCGCACGGTCAACAAAACATGATCGACCTCCGACGCGATAATGCAGGTATCCGATACAGCCAGCACCGGCGGAGTATCAATCACCACCATGTCAAATTTTGTTTTCGCTTCCTTCAAAAAGTTTTGAAACAGCGGCGACGACAAAATCTCCGCCGGATTGGTGCGGTTGGTTCCGGCAGTGATTAATGTCAGATTTTCCACAGGCGACGTCAAAAGAATGTCGTCGAGATTCTTTTCGCCATGCAAGTAATTCGACAATCCCGTACCGTTAGCGATCCCGAAAACAGTGTGCATATTCGGTGACCGGAAATCGCAATCGACCAACAAGACATGTCGTTTGGAGTTTGCAATGGAAACCGCAAGATTTGCCGCGATTGTCGTTTTTCCATCGTGCGGATTCGTGCTTGTCACTTGAAGTGCGGAATGATCCTGCATTTTGGCGCCAATCAATAACGATGTTCTCAAACCGCGAAATGTTTCCGCTTCCGGCGACTTGGGCTTGTGATACGTGACCACTTCCGACGTAATCGTTCCGCTCCGTTTGGTAGAACGTAACCATTTGTGTTTTCGCTGAATGGAATACAATTTGGGAAGCTGAGCCAGCACCGGTGCGCCAACCATCGTACTAATTTCAATCGGCGAATGGAACGTACGATCCATCATATCAACGAGATAAGCAAGTCCCGAACCAAGCACGATACCTCCTGCAAATGACACGGCAAAAATCACGAAAATACTAGGCCAAACCGGTTTTTTCGTCATTTGCGGCATTTCAAGGTCTGTTACTTGGAGTCCCATCGTTGTTTGTAATTTATTAAAGTCATTGAGACGGTTTATGGATTGTTTCACAGCGTCTTCCAAAATCGTGCGTTTCGATTGATAACTGGAAATTTCCATTTCAACTTTTCCATGTTCTTTGAGTTTTTGCTGCAAATCCTCAATTGTCGCGGTGATCTTTGTCCGTTGCGTTTCGTAAGTGATTAAAGAATCACTTGTTTTCTTTTTCAAAATATTCAACAAATCGGCGTTGGAACTGAGTTCAGTTTTAAACATATTTGCGTTACCGTCTTGACGAATCTCTTTCAACATTTCATCCAAATCGGCAATATCTTGCTTTAACTGTTTGATGTCTTGGCTTTCCGCACCGACAACGCCTCTTGCCAGTTTGTTCAATTCCAATTTTTTCTGAACAATCACGTTGTAAATCGAAGCTGTTCGAGTTCGATATTCTTCGAGATTTTTTTGAACTTCACTATTGGAAATGAAAAGACTTCTTTGAGAAAGATTCTTAATAAAATCTAAAAAAGAATCGCTTCTGGAAACATTTTCTCCAAGATTAGCAAGAACCGCCGTGAAAACATCGCTTTCGCTCGCCTCTGCTCCCGCTCCGCCTGTGATTCTATCAATGGAATCTAACTGCGCTTTTGCGGCGTCATATTTTCTGTTAATCTCTTGCAAATCTTCCATGTTTTTTTGGAGCAAAACTTGCGTGATTGTCGAATCTCCCGTAATTTTGTAAGAATCAGGATGTTTTTCCTGAAAGTCATTCATTGTTGTAACGAGAGTCGTTAATTGTTTTTCGAAATCATTTTTGGATTCTATATGCAAATCGACGATTTTACTGGTTGGATCGGCATATTCTTTCTGAACAAAGTCAAGGTAAGTCAGAACTATCGCAGAAAGGACTGCTTGTGATTCTTCCGCCGAATTGCTTGTGTAGGAAACAACCAATATCATTGCGTTCTTTTGTTTGCCATCGCCGCCTTTGCCGGTTGTCAGATGCTTCTTGATGTATTCTATTGGATTGTCTTGTTCGTCGATCAATTTTTGCAATTTCGGATTATGAACCTGCTCATATTCCTTTTTGAGTAGACTAAAAGCGTCCTGAATGATTTTCGAGGACTGAATGATCATCGCGTGCGAGGATAAAAGACTATCCTGAAGAGCCATAAACGGCGATGTGGCATTGGGGTCAATGGCAGCGCTGGAATTGCGTTCCATCAGGAAAAGTTGAGCGTCAGATTTGTAGAGCCGTTCTGTCTGGAAGTAATAAAGTCCTCCCAAAAGAACAGCAAACAAAATTCCAAAAATAATCAATCCCCACTGACGTTTGAGAATTGCCAGAAGGTCAAACAAATTAAACTCGGCTGTACTGGAAAATTTGTTTGCGCCAATGTTGCCCGGAGCCATCACCGGACTTTCCGGTGCAAAATTTGTGTTATCTGCGATCATGTTTTGTGACTTTCATCGAAAAGCAGGTAAAAAAGTAATGTCAAAGCTTGTGTCGTAAACAAGAACATTGACATTTGTAAAAACAAGGTCAAAAAAGGTTAATGTTGTGAAAAGATGATTTGACAAATCGTCTCTCTCAACGAGCAAATGATGTGCCAACATCCCCATAAATTTAAAACACTGATTAAAATAAATGATGAGCGAAAGGCAAAGGAATGATTTTTCACGAAACATCAAGGCAAATAGGAAGGGAAGTGCAAGGAAGTTTGATAAACTTGTATTTGATAGGATTGCGTTGATAAAAACTGAAATAACCGAATTTTCAATAGGTTCTATTTTAACCCCAAGATTTCGTTTTAACAGAGGAGCAGCTCGAAACTTTAATGATTTTATCAAAAAAATGAATTTTATATAAATTTTTTGATAAAATGTAATAAATTTAAGGATTTTCTGTTTTGTAATGACGATAGTGATTTTACAACATAAGGATTATGTTGAAAGTTTTTGACAATGTTTCCTATTTTCAACAATCAAATGAAAGATTATGGTTACGGGAGTAAAATTGTGATATTTCGTCTTATTTCTTTTAGTGCTATTATGTTAGGTTTATCAATGATTGTTGGTTGTAAAATGTGTGCCAACGCAGATATTTACGGTAGTCCAGTCGCCGGTTCCACAAGCGATCATTACCATCGTGCCGGTTCTGTTTTAGGAGGATATGGAGGAAATTATTCTTCCGACTTTAACGCAACAGCCCAACCGAAACCAGTGTACGACAGTAATACGATTTCTTCCGGTCAGCAGACAGCGCCGTCAAAAAACACGCCGACTTTAGCTCCGGCGTCTCAGCCGCGCCGAATAACAACTTCTGGAGAAAGCAGTTACGTTGTTCCGGCAACACCGATGCCGAACCAATTTTCCGTACAGCAACTTTTACAAGAACAAAATGGAGCGACGGACATAAGAATATTAAGCGTACAAGATTCCGTTGCCTCACAAGGCAATTGATTTTGGATATTTATCGTTTTCAAAATACAATAGCTGCTTAAAAATAAAACAACTGCGTTTGCGTACACTTTTATTTTAATTACTCATGTTACGCATTTTTGGT
This sequence comes from Planctomycetaceae bacterium, assembly GCA_031267635.1. Classification (GTDB taxonomy): domain Bacteria; phylum Planctomycetota; class Planctomycetia; order Pirellulales; family Thermoguttaceae; genus WRMR01. Next base: position 323 of record JAIRYX010000499.1, on the reverse strand, counting down.
CTACATTTAAGAAAGTTATTGTTCTATCGTTAAAAATATGATTGCGGAATTGTATAAACCTGATGAAATACGCATTCAAGGATGGACGGCACCCAGAAATTTAAGAGTAACCAAGCAGGAATAGGATTTTTTATCATGGAAGAACGATTAGATTTATACATGGATTATCTATTGACTCATGTTACGCACATCATTTTACCAAAAGATGCGGACAATTATAATGGAAAGTACTTACACAGACCTCATGTGTAACATGAGATAATAATTTGTTACATAATCCTTTTTCCACAAAAAATACTTCACCAGGTAAAATTCCTTATTAT
>JAIRYX010000064.1 GCA_031267635.1 Planctomycetaceae bacterium | reverse complement strand
TAAAATTGAAAACGAGGACAATGTAAAATGTATATTTTACCTATATTCCCGCTTTACCATCATGCTGCATTCTAATATCTAGACAATTGGGATCTCTTACTCCTTTGAGAGCGTCATGCAACCAGGTGCGTAACATGAGTAAATAAAAAGAATGTATTAATTTTGTAACAGATTAGAAGTCGTTCCTAAACTCTAACCTATTGTAGGAACAGTTCTTGCGTCAAAACGATACTTTTTCAACAAAACATTGGTTGTGAAAAAAAACTTTTTTGTCGTTGATTTGGGAGTATCGAAGGAACAGCAATAATTATGAAAAAGAGTTTGACGCCTCGGAAGCTATATACTTCGCGCGGTGAGAAATTGCCTTTTATGCATCGATGACCTCCCATTGTTCGTGGATTTTGCAGAAAAAAATACGCAAATTTCTAACAACGGGATGTATAATATAAAAGCGTGGACGGTTACGTTTATGTTAACTTCACACTCTAAATTCCACCGCTATTTTTAATCCGATTGCACTCATCCAGCAAAACAATCGTTGGCTTATGCCGGCGGAGTTCTGTTTCGTCGTAATTGGCGTAGGAGATAACGACAACCAAATCGCCAGGAAGTCCGCAACGCGCTGCCGGACCATTAAGCATAACGGTGCGCGAACCGGGCAGCGCGGAAATGGCATACGTTACTAATCGACTGCCGTTATTGATATTCAGCACATGAACTTGTTCACCGGAACAAATATCCGCCGCTTCAAGGAGTTCGGCATCAATCGCAATGCTTCCTTCGTAATTCAGGTCAGCCGCCGTTAATGTTGCCCGATGTAATTTGGACTTCAACAAAATTCTTTGCATGAAAAAGAAAAAACTTGATTTACTGTTATTGGGGGTTGCATCTACAAAAAAACCTTGAGATACCAACAATCATCTCAAGGATTTTTTTGTGAAGACGATTTTTCCACAAGATCGTCTTCATACCATGAAAACGTCCAAAAATTATTTACGGTTTTCCTGCAGAATATGTTCCTACAGAGATCGGAGTAGATGGCGTGTTATTGTCATCGTCATCACTTATTGCAATAGCACTTGTGGCAATCATACCGCCGATTGCTCCAAGCATTGCCAAACTTCCGAAATTTCCGCCGCCAAAGCCACCACCGGCTACTGCACCACCACCTGATCCAGCAACCGGAGTTGTTCCGACATTCGGAGGTCTCGCAACAATCGCATTATTCTTCAACGGAGGAACGCCCGGTCGTGTTTCTGCAAGATATTTAAAACTGTTATCCGACAAAACCATTCGTATGTCACTGGCGTTGCCAATTGTTACGTTATTTGACAAAGAATGATCGAGAGGTAACGAGTGATCAAAAAACACAACATCACAATTTCCAACCCGCACTGGATTAGCAGGGTCTTGTCCGTAGAGTTTGTAATTACCATTCGGATCAACGTTGGGAATTTCAAAATTTCCCTCGGCATCCGTTATTGCTTTGGCAACAACATCTGTTCCTTTAACCAGCTTCAATTCAACTCCCGGATATCCCTGAAATGACGCAGCATCTGGAGTGGGTTGTAGAACTTGCCCTTTGAGCGTCTGTGGACCTTGATTATCTGCAAATTTTACAACATTGTAAAGTGAATGGTTGATGAAATAATATTGTTGTTGCTGCGGTGCAGATTGAGCAAACAACACTGGCGAAACAGCAAAAATGCTGACTGCCAACAACGAAACTAGTGTTCGACGCATAATAAAACCTTTCATTGGTAAAGCGTGAAACTCAAAAAACTTGCCCTTTTCCCTAACTTTCTTTACAATTTTAATCACGCGGATTCATTTCGTCAACCGCTAATATTAAAATTTTTTATTCAGCAAAGTTTGTGTCAAAAACTAAAATTTTATTTTGTCGTACAAAAAATCCCACAACGAATTTTTCTCTCCCAGTGGAAAACTTTCTGTCTCGATAGTTAAAGCACAAATATTTGTATTCTCCGCGATTCTTTCTTTGACTTTCACAAAATCTTTCAATGTACACACAGCATATTGCGAGTCAACCACTTGCGACAAATTCAAAATATGCTGTACATCATTATCGGAATAGTGATGATGGTCGGGAAACGTCACAAATTTCTGAATCCAACAACCGCAAGATTCTAGCGTTTTCCGAAAACTGTCAGGGTTACCGATTCCACAAAATCCTAAAATCTTCTCTTCTTTTATGTCTGAAAAATCTTTTGTTTCACCGGAACAAAAAAGAAGATTTTTCGGTTTCTGGTCAATTTCTCCCCAAAAAGCATTTGGATTGATTTGAAGCACCTGCTCACGGATGCGGTTTTGTTCCGCAATATCCACCAAACCGGCACGAGTCAAAATCACCACATCCGCTCGTTTGAGAGAAAAAACGCTTTCCCGCAAAAAACCACGAGGAATAGCCCTATTATAACCAAACGGATTTGTCGCGTCAATTAGCAAAATCTCTAAATTCCGAAAAATTTTTCTATGTTGAAATCCGTCATCTAAAATCACGAGGTCAATTTCCCGAAAATCGCTATTGTTTTTATGTTGTTCGATCAATGATACTGCCGCTGTAAATCGTTTTTTCGCAAACGCTTGCGGCACATGCGGCAATAGCAACTGTAATTCTTTTGCCTCATCGTTCCAGCCAGTTGAATCGGCGTGATACCCTCGACTGACAATTGCCGGAAATTTTCCAGAATCCCAAATTTTTTTTGCCAACCACGCAACAAACGGTGTTTTCCCTGTCCCGCCCATCGTTAAATTTCCGACGCTAATCACAGGGATCGGGAGTTTCTGGATTTTGCGTAACCCATTATCATACAGCAAATTGCGGCAGCTAATTACTGTTGCATAAGGAATTTCCATGACCGATAAAATCCCTCGCCCAATTTTCGCAAAAAAATCGGTACGTTTTCCAGAAATAATGTCAAAATAAGTTTGGCGGTTGAAAGGCATTTGGAGTATTTAGCGAATGTTCGACAACGGATTTTTCTGCCGCGAATGTACCAATACAACGGTTTTTGATTATCTCGCTTTTGGGGAGTTTCCCTTTTCGGTTTCTGACGCCAATATTCGCGTTGATGACGCCGATTCATTCGTTTCTCATTTCCAGACGTCTCTACACGAGAAAAAATTTTACCGTGAACGGTTACAATCTTAAAGTGTAAGAAAGACATCATACGAAAAAACATTGAAAAAGAAAAGAGTAGTACAAAGCCACACAATTTCACTTGACATTTTTCATATCAAGGGGATTTAAGTAACTTTGTAGTAGGGAAAATGAAATTTAAAATAACGAAAAATTTTTTCAAAAAATTTCATATCCTCCGTCGTCATGTTCTCACCAATGATTTGGGAAGCCGGACAAGAGTTCCGCCCCACGAAAGACCAACGCCGAAACCAATCAACATTGCTGAATCGCCCGCATGAAGTAATTCTTGCTCGGCGGCTTGAACCATTGCAATCGGTACGCTGCTTGATACTGTGTTGCCGACAGTGCGAATATCGTTAAAATAATTATATCCGTTCAGTTTACAGAGTTCTTGCAAACGTTCCAACATGTAACGGTTTGCCTGATGGAAAATATAACAATCTATGTCGCCGCGTGTTTTGGCTGTTTTTTCAAGAAGATTGTTGACCAGTCGCGGCACTTCCTCAATGGCAAACGCAAAAATTCCCTGACCGTTCATGTAGAGTTGATCTTGAGAACGTATGTTTCCTCGCGAGTCTGCCGTTTCGATCGCGGTTTCCGGTGATTTGGGAAACCGATGCCCGCCAGCAGGAACAATCAGCATATTCGCTCCGCTGCCATTCGTTCCGAATAAAAATGGACCGATCATCGGTTCAGCATTTTTCTCTGTCTCCACGCCGCGAAGAAGAGTTGCGGCGGCTCCGTCGCCAAATAACGGACGAGTTGATCGGTCGTTGCTGTTGATATATTTTGAGTAAGTTTCCGATGTTACTAAAAGCACGTTTTGGGCTGCACCGGTTTCAATCAATCCTTTGCAAATCGCAAGACCGTAAATGTAACCCGAACATCCCAAATTATAATCAAAAGCTCCAGCGTGATGCGGTAAATTCAGCTGATGTTGCATGATGCACGCAGAAGTCGGAAGAAAATAGTCGGGAGATTGCGTGCAAAACACAAGAAAATCAATTTCTTCAGGCGAACAGATTTTTCGGTCGAATAATTTTTGCGCGGCTTTCACGCCCATATCAAGAGCAGTTTCGTTTTCTGCGGCAATAAGGCGTTGTTCGATACCAAGTTTCCTGGCGATTTTTTCCTGCGTCCATCCAGTGTAAATGGTTGACAGCTCCTCATTGATGAGCGTCTTTGACGGAAGATAATAATCTATACCAAAAATCTGTGCGGAAATCACCAATTAACACTTACTTTATTAAAGGTCAACTTATTCAACAACAACGCTTACGGCAAAGCACATAAAAATTTGATTTTATTATAGCTACTTTTTTCAATTGACCAAGTGATAGGTCGTAAACAAACAAAAAGCTACGAATATGTCATGGTTCAACTCCGGTTATGGGCTGATGTTGATAAATAATAGTTGGCTCTCTTCCGAAAGTCATAGTAATTTATTAGACCTTTTCTCTAACCCTATCAATAGAGCGAACACTATTCAAAAACAGTTATTTTTGTATTTACCTGTTTTACCTAAATGACCTGATATAAAGTTAGAGAAAAGGTCTATTACCTATGGAAAGTATAAAATACAGTACCGTTGAAGAAAATTTACCAAAACTGTTTGACACGAATTAAAAAATTGTCTATAATATATTCTTAAAAATTGAATGTTAAGGTATAATAGACTTAATAGTTACTCAAAGTCGGTGATTTATTGAAGTGAACTTCTAAAAACCTCTTCCCAATATCAGCAAGTCCTTATTTTTCAATGGTCGAATTTGTTGAAAGTGGGGTTTTTAGAAGTTCCCTGAAATTCAAAAATTTTATGTGCCGCGAGTCCATGAAATGGTATTAGGCAGGAGACTGGAGATAATACTTTCTAATTCTCAAGTCTCTCGTTTCAAAACTTATTTATGCATTCATGGCAAAAAAATCCGGTCATTGAACATGGCTGATCAAATTAAAATCCTCAATATCAGTACACGAACTTTCTAATGATAAACACACGAGCAATTTTCATGGCAAAGCAAGACAACAACAACGATAATCCGCAAAATTCCGGCGAACCGACAAAACATTCGCATTCCAAGCCAGATTCTATAGGACCAATTGCGCCTCGCGCGGGGATTCCGACGCTGTTTATTCTTCTTGCTCTCTTGGGAATCATTTTTCTCATCTATTATGCGGGGACAAACGATCCTCGTACAGAAATAAGTTGGGGGGATTTTTGTAAACAATTAGAAAAGAAAAATGTTGAAAAAGTTGAAATTCAAGGAGCGGAACTCACTGGAGAATTTCGTGAGATTCCGAAAATGGAAGATTTGACTTTTGACGACAAAATCAAACGAACTCAAACAATCGAGCGAAAATTTTTTACGGAAATTTCTCCTTTGGCATTTGCGCCGGGAGATCTCGACAAAAGCCTCAACGATCTTTTGGCAGGAAATTACCGTGCCAAAAAAATGGAAGACAACACGATTTGGCTAACGCTTCTCTATTTTGTTGTGCCGATGGTCATTTTTATTATCTTTTGGATTATGATGCGGCGTGCGCAAGACCGGATGATGGGCGGCGTCGGTTCGAATTTTCAACGAAGTCAGGCGAGGTTGTATCAATCCGGTAATCAAAAAGTAACCTTTAACGATGTTGCCGGGCTTGAGGGCGTCAAAAAAGAATTGGAAGAAATCGTCGACTACCTTCGTTACCCGGAACGTTACAAAAAAATGGGAGCGAAAGTCCCTAAAGGAACGTTATTGCTCGGTCCGCCGGGAACAGGGAAAACGCTGTTGGCTCGCGCGATTGCAGGCGAAGCGGATGTGCCGTTTTATTCGATCAACGGTTCGGAGTTCATTCAATTATATGTCGGCGTTGGAGCGGGCCGCGTGCGCGATTTGTTCGACACGGCGAAAACGCACGCGCCCGCGATTTTGTTTATCGACGAAATTGATGCGGTGGGACGCGAACGCGGTTCGGGACTCGGCGGCGGACACGATGAACGAGAACAGACGCTCAACCAGATTTTGAGCGAAATGGACGGCTTTGAACAAAGCGACGATATGGTGATGGTGCTTGCATCGACCAATCGTCCCGACGTTCTTGATTCGGCGTTGTTGCGTCCGGGACGTTTTGACCGTCATATTACGGTGGATCGTCCGACGCTCAAAGGACGAATCGAAATGTTTCAGGTTCACATGCGAAAAGTGCCGATTGCGGATGATGTGAATATTGAAAAACTGGCACGTTCGACAGTCGGTTTTACCGGTGCGGACATTCGGAATCTGGTTAATGAAGCGACGCTTTGGGCAACACGCCAGAACAAAGAAAAAGTCGAACAATCCGATTTTGATTATGCGCATGTCAAAGTGGTGATGGGATTGAAGCGTGAAGAAACGCTGAACGAATCCGAAAAACGCAAAACGGCATGGCATGAGGCGGGACATACAATTGTCGGATGGTTTAAGCCAGTCAATTCGCGGGTTCACAAAGTGTCAATTATTCCGCGCGGACGTGCGCTCGGCGCGACAATGGTGACACCGGAAGAAGAACAATTGAGCATTTCCGAAACGCAACTGCGCGCGGAAATCGCGTTTCTCATGGGCGGTCGCGTTGCGGAGCGGTTATACACGAAAGAATATTCCGCCGGTGCGGAAAACGATCTGAAACGCGCGACGCAACTGGCGCGGCGAATGGTGATTCATTGGGGAATGAGTCAAACGTTAGGACCAATTGCCTTTCGCATCGGCGAATCGCATCCGTTTTTAGGACGCGAAATTTCGGAAACTCGCGAATACAGCGAAGAAACCGCGCGAATCATCGACAACGAAACCGTTGAAATTCTCCGCAGCGCGGAAACAGACGCGCTAACTCTTCTCGAAGAAAAACATTCGTTACTCGAAACATTATCAGAGCGGCTTGTCAAAGACGAAGAATTAGAAGAATCCGACCTTGAAACAATTCTCGGTCCTTGCGCTTTTAAGAAAACGGATGTGTAAGGGTTCATCCGACAAGTTCGTGCCTTGCTTTATGTATCGCTAGGACTTTATAAGTGTGAAAAATTCGAGGTCTCGGAAACCGTATACTTTTCGTTTTATGGTGTTGATCTTATTGTTGAATCCTTTAAGAGACTTCGTGGTAATTTCGCAAGTGGGAATTTCTAAAAACCTCTCCCAAGTATTCGGAAGCCCTTATTTTTTAATGGTCACATGTGTTGAAAATGAGGTTTTTAGAAGTTTCCAAGTATACCTTACGCAGGTAATATTTTATAGTTTTTGAAGTTTTGGAATTCAGGATGCATGAGTGTTACCACTTCTTCTTTGTATTGTTGATCAATTTGTTTCAGACAATTGTTGATTCCTCCTTTGCACTGCTCGAAGGTTTCATAATAAATGTTATACAAATATTTATTTTCCAACCGATGGGTTTAACCCCCTCGCCTTCAGTCGAATCCTTTAGGTTGTAATTTTTTTTGATTTATTGTAATATTTTGCCTATGGAAAATTATCGCAAAA
>JAIRYX010000417.1 GCA_031267635.1 Planctomycetaceae bacterium | reverse complement strand
TAAACAGACCTGTTATATGACGTGCGAGCGTACACCATTATTTTTTATTTTATGTGCTGTTATTATTGTATAACTATAAGCATTAACTGTTATTACACAATTATATTTGCATACCAATTTTCCCCTTTTCTTGTTATACGTGTGCTGGGATTTTTAATATTTTTTAGACCTTTTCTCTAACCCTATCAATAGACCGAACACTATTCAAAAAACAGTTATTTTGTATTCACCTGTTTTGCCTAAATAACCTGATATGAAGTTAGAGAAAAGGTCTTTTATATACCAATTTACAACATCATCGGTATCCAAACAACGATTTTTCTTTATCCATAAGGAGCTTCTAAAAACCTGACCTTCAACAAATTTTACCGTTAAAAAACACGGACTTACTGATATTTGAGGGAGGTTTTTAGAAGTTCCCCATATATATACCTAACGGCGTTGTGTGAATTTTATCTACATTTGAAATTAATTCGTTAACCATATTTCAATCCTTGTTTTTATTAGGTATTGTGCGCAAATAAGATTACTTGAAAAGTAATTGATTTGAGATTTTTAATTTGTTATACTGGAGTTATGAGAGCTGAAATCATAGCAAATATTTCGGACAAATACAAGTCCCTTTTGCCAACTTTTTCTGATGAGCGTTCCCGACATCTTTGGGTAGCCGCTGATGTGCAGTCGCTTGGGCGCGGCGGTTTGAATGCCGTCCGCGCCGCTACCGGTATGGGCTATTTTACTATCAAAAAAGGTCTCGAAGAATTAAAAAATGTTGCCAAACTCCCGCAACGTCTTCGAAAAATCGGTAGCGGCAGAAAAAAAAGTGTGCCAAAGATGAAACCCTTCCGCGAGACCTACAACTCATTAGACCTTTTCTCTAACTTCATATCAGGTTATTTAGGCAAAACAGGTGAATGCAAAATAACTGTTTTTTGAATAGTGTTCGGTCTATTGATAGGGTTAGAGAAAAGGTCTATTATTGATCCTCTCACCCGCGGTGCCCGATGAATCCGTTACTGTGGACGAGTAAAAGTTTGGCAAAAATCAAATTGGCATTGGAAACCAAAGGATATAATATAAGGAACTTCTAAAAACCTTATTTTCAACAAATTCTACCATTGAAAAACAAGGACTTGCTGATATTAGGGAGAGGTTTTTAGAAGTTCCCTATGTCAAAATAAGTAATTTATTTGCGCACAATGCCTTATGTGGTTTGAGTAACTGAATAGTTACAAAACATATTGTGTTAAAGATCGCAATGATTCTATAAATTGCCCTTTACACTGTCAGCAAATTGTGTATATAATGGGGGTAAAATAAGCGAGGAGATCGAATACGTGAGTGAGGCATTTTTCAAAGGAGGAAGTCTTGCGAATAACCTCTCTGATCTCCTAAATTTACGAATGACGCAAATACCAACCAGCAAACATTCAACCGACAGGAAAATTACGGCGATTGCCGTAGCAAAGACGAATGACGCGAATACCGGCAAACATTCAATCGACAGGAAATACGACATATTTTGTTCCGCAGACAGTTCTTAAAGTAGAGGAACTTGTCAAAATTTACGGCAAACGGCGTGTCGTGGACGGCGTCAGTTTTCATGTCAATAAAGGGGAAGTTGTCGGATTACTTGGACCGAACGGCGCGGGAAAAACGACAAGTTTTCGGATGACATGCGGGTTGATTGACGCGAACCAAGGCGTAGTCTTTCTGAACAACAAAGACGTGACAAATTGGCCGCTCTATCGTCGTGCGCGGGAAGGCGGCATGGGATATTTGCCGCAGAATGAAAGCGTTTTTCGGCAACTTTCCGTTCAGGATAATCTTCTTGGTATGATGGAATTGCTTGGTTTCAGTTCCAAAGTGCGGCATGAAAAATGCGATTCATTGTTGGAAAAGCTGAAATTAACGCATCTGCGGAAAAATTTGGCACGCGGACTTTCTGGCGGAGAACGTCGGCGATTGGAAATCGCCAGGGCGTTGGTTCCCGATCCGAAAATTATTTTGCTTGATGAACCGTTTGCAGCGATTGATCCTATTACCGTCCAAAGTTTGCAAGAAATTATTCGTCAATTGAGTCACGACGGCATTTCAATTCTCATCACCGATCACGGCGTTACGGAAACGCTCGCTATCACGAATCGCAGTTACGTGATTGAAGCAGGAAAGGTTTTGTGTTCCGGCACGCCCGATGAAGTGCTTGCCAACGAACAAGCTCAAAAAGCGTATTTCGGCAATATCGCCACGCCGCAAAAAACGATGCCGCAACCACACGGCTTTTTCGATTTGCCGCGTAAAACAAAACCCGCCGCACCGCAGAACATTCCGCTTGATCCGAGAATCCAAGAACTTGACAAAACCTACTCGCATTCTCATTCGGAGCAATCGCATGATTTGCACGTCGTTTCTTCTTCTCATAGTTTATCCGCTTCTTCTCGTGATTTGTCGGCAAATGAAAACGGAGAGGAAGATTTTATCTCTTCTCGCCGCCGTCCGTCGGTAAAAGTCCGTGCCGGTCAATCGACTCTTGGTCAGGTCAATGCGGATTCGTTCATTCATCCGAATTCACCAGATTCTTCGGAGCGTCCACCGCATTCGCATTTTGAAACGGCGGAACGTTTATCGAGACAACGTCCGGTTGGCTCCCAAACGCCGGACGTTGTCCCGCGTGAAAATAATGATGCGGAATCGCTTCGACTGCCGAAATTCGTAGTGCCGCAAGGAAATTTACGCCGCCGTGTTGCGTCCGATGACCCACGCCGCTCTCAAACGCATTCTTCGTCTTCCGACTTGCATCATGACAACGACTCGTCCAAACCGACGCCGCGTGCGTCGTTGCTTGGTCGCCTTTCCGGCGTTTTCAAAAAGCCCAAAGAGTGAAATTGGGATAGTAGCGGGGATTTTTAACAGATGGCATACTAATTCATGCAATTTGGAAATTATGCCTTATGCAGGCATAAATTTATAGTTTTTGAAGTCAGGATTCACGAGGGTTGCCATTGTTTCACAATCGAGATCGGAAGTCCTGCATAACGTTCCGACAATTTTCGCAATAACTCACAAATCTGCGTCGCCGTAATAGTAATATAACTATCGTTCGTCACACTCGTCAACTCACCCGTCACGACCTTGTAAACCCTCAACACATTCCAACGTTGTTGCTCCTACGGACTTCGAATAAAAATTCGGTAACTGCCCAGCCAAACTGTAGGGAATTTCTAAAAACCCTCCCTTTTCAATGGCATTGGTTGTTATTAAAATGTTGGTGTTTGTATTTTTCATTTTCCCCATTTTTTCATTTAAATCTAAACTTTTGCAAAATCCCATCAGACCTCTTAAAATAAGCATCCAAACACATGTTAAATTGATATAAAAAAGTTATTTGTTCATTTTGCCAAGCCGAGGCGGGCGAGCAAGGATTGCATGCGTTGCGCGGTTTTTCCGGTAAAGTCCAGGCGGTCAATGAGCCAATTGATCATGTTACGCAACGATTCTTTCAGCATAGCGCGGCAACGTTCGCCAATCGTTGTTGCTCACGAGGATCTTACGCGGTTCCGCATCGTTCTTATATTTCCACAAGATCACGATGCGAACCTTGTGCATAACATTCGGAATCGTAACATTCACCGCAAGATACCATTGAATGCCATTCTCTGTCTTCATCTTTTTACGGTCTTCGGCGGGAATCGTTTTCGCAAATTCTTCTACCGTTATCTTGCGACC
>JAIRYX010000370.1 GCA_031267635.1 Planctomycetaceae bacterium | reverse complement strand
ACGCCCCACTCAAACGACTTGTGCGATGTGCGTATCGCTTCCAGATTCAAACCAATACCAATTTTTCCCATAGTTTTGTTCTTTCTAATTCAATTTCAATCTGTCGTCAAAATTTGTTTGAATAATCACAAAAATAAATTTGATCGTAAAAACACTAAACATTATTATAAGATCGATGAGAGTAAATGTCCAGTCACTTCTAACCGTTTTCATCAAAAAAAGGACATTAGGGACAAAAGGGGCTTTGGGGATGTGATGAACGATATACTATTGTCTTAAAAACCGAAATTGCAAGTGTGAGGAAGTATATCTATTCCGGCAACCCCGTTTCACCGCGTAACTTGTTTGTCGCGTCCGGCGCCATGTGATAAATATAAATCGAATAACCGATCATGCCGACCGGTTCAAAGCGAAGAAAATATCGATATTTTTTTTCACGGTCATGAATGTCATTGACGCCAACAGCATACCAACCCGGTGTTGTAATATCGTCGGGTATTTTTTCAGATTGAATACCGGCAATACCAATATCGAAATATGATGATTGTGAAACAAAAATTGGATGACATTCTGGATGATTGTCAATCCATTTTTTGAGCAATAAAATGTCTTGTCCCCATTCGAGATTACTTCCTAAAAGATAGCGACGCCCCGAAATGGAACCCCCCGCCGCTTCATTAAAGTATGACAATGAATGTGGAAAAACCGCAAGACTGCTACCGCAATAAAACGTCAACAATAACAAAATCATCAACCCAAACAGACGACGCCGAACTGTTCCGAGTTTCGCAATGAACACAAACAAAAAAGGAATCGCCCCTAAAACGTATCGATAATGTTGATTCATACCGGTTTGAGAGCTGACAAGAATAAAAATAACAACCGCCGGTAACAAAAGAATGATTTCATCTTGCCGGAATAATTTGTATGAAACGAATAAAGAGAAAAGGATAAACAAACTCAGTGCAACAGGTTCTTTGACAACAAATGCCGACAAATAATAATACCACCATCCGCCGTATTTCCATTTACCGCAGAGATAATTTTTCGAATGAAATTCAAAATCGGAACGTTGAATGTCAATTCCGAGCAGATAATTTTGCGGAAACGGAACGGGCAACTTTTCGAGTATTGTTCCGCGAAACCGGTTTTTTCCTTTCATTTTATTATTTGTTTCCGTGTCAGCGCCGCCGAATGTTTTGCTAATGAAACGAAAAGAACCGAGCGGTTGAAAAACACGTTCGCCGCCATAACCGATATTGATACAAATCATCCCGATCAACAGAATGGAACAAAGAGCCGACACGGAAGGTTTTTGATTTTGATTGGTCATTCGCCAAAACAGCCAAAGAAGTATCCAAACCGGAAACAAAACAAGCCATGTTGTTTTTGTCAATTCCGCCAGTCCCAAAGCGAAACCGGAAAACATTGTTGCGGAAACTGTCGGCGATTGAAGCCAATGCCAAAATAAATAAACCGCTAAAAGACCGCAAGCGGCGGCATGGGCGTCGGGACCGATGGTTGACGCATGACCAAGAACCGTCGGCGAAAAACACCAAAGAATCAACGCGATAAAACCGGATGTTGTACCATAAAGTTCCTTGCCGAAACGATAACAAACAACAGCGCCAAGAATACTAAATGGAATACAAAATAACCGGGCAAGCGTAAAATATCGAAACGAATTTTCCCCATTGAGCCGAATAAATTCGTTACCGACCGGAAATTCATCACGACCGACAAGAATATCATGATTGAGACTCCAATCGGTTTTCGGTTTACAAAATAAAACCGGTAACGCCGCAACCATCCGAACAAGAGGCGGATTAACACGAAAAAGATTAAACTCACCGGTTTGCCAATGATAAAGCCCCGCTGAAAGAGCCGGAATTTCGCCGTTTGTGGGAGAATGAATAGTTGCTGAATAAATCAAAAGAAGAAGATGGACAAAAAGAATACCGCCAATGGCTATCATTTTTCCATCTTGTTGTACAATTTTATTCACCATCCGGTGTGCGTTTTCTTTTTGCTCAATTCAAAATACATCAACAAACAACTTACGACAATCAGTAAAAGCCCTGTCGCTGCCAGAAAATATCACAAAGTATTACTACGGGAAGAAATCGCTGGTTTCAAAGGTTCCAAAACCGTTCCAAATTCGCTGGCAATCTTTTCACCATCCCAGAAAAAGTTATCGGCGGGATTGGGCGGCGGAACAATATACACCCGTGTTCCTACCGGAGCATTCATCTCTTTGAGACCGAATGTCTCAATTGGAAAGGGTTTGTTAAATGATATAATTTCCACCCTATCTTCCGTATGCGAATAAGGTTTACCCTTGTACAGTTCATCACCAATACTTGAAACGGGAAACCAAATACCGCTTTCTTTATGTTTTTCGATTTTAAGATTAACAGTGTTACGAAATCCCTTTTCATCATTCCATGAGTCAAACCGAATCGGATTGTAACCTAACTCCGTCGCAATCCAAATAACGCATGAGTTTTGGCGGTGATCAAGAAATGAAATTTTTTTACAAGCGATTCCCTCAATTGTATCATCGGTCATCTCAAGATTTGTCCTATCTGGATTACCAATGCGACTGGTCAGCTCAAAACTTCTGAGGGCTAAACCAGTAGGAAACATCCCGAAAATACGAATATCAAGAAACGGCATGATTCCTCCTCGTTTTTCCAAAGCTTCCTTGACAGTATCCGCCTGAATAGCAAATTTTCCTTTCTCATCATCAAGACCTGTGGTATAGAGATAGCAGTATCGGTCATCCCATGAAAAGAAATCTATTCCTTGCTGTGCCGGAGTACCGTATTCAAAAAAAGTATCTTCCCTTGTATGCTGACCATCGTAATAATAATCAGTATATAGTCTTCGTTGAATATCTCCATTAGGCAGGATGGAACCTTCGTTATCCAATACGTCGCCTGTCTCTTCATGCAAAATTCGGTTGGTATAAGTTCTGACATGCCAGCTTTTTATCGCCCGCCGATTATGGAGCGTCTGTTTCTCCACTTTCTCAATATCTTGCAAAGTGTCACCAAAAACAAGTGAAAATATACCCAAAAACAAGACAAACAAAACACTCATGCCGTATTGAAATAATTGAGTCATCATTATTCGTAATTTATTTAAAATAACATCGCAATCCATAAAAACCAGTAACGTAACAAACTCAATGTTACGATACCGGTAATCCCAAAAATGTTTTCATGATAGGTTACTTTCAAAAAATGGTAACTATTCAGTTGCCCCAAACCAAATAAATCCGTACTGCGTAATTGGATAATTACCGTCAATTTTACCGAGAAAAATCTTATTATTGCCGCCCTTATTTATAAAATTCCCTTAGTAGCCATCAATTGCGCTAATATGCGCCCTTATTCCCTTATTTTTCGTTCAATTTTTTTTGGTAACAATCCATCATCTAAAAAATAAGGGCATAAGGGCGCGTTTGAGGACTTTATTGGCTACTAAAGGAAACTTGATAAATAAGGGTTGCAATGGCAAAGTCTTTCGGGAAACTCTACAATTTCCCAGTGCGGATTTATGTGGCTTGGGCAACTGAATAGCTACAAAAGAAATAAACGTTTGTTTCGCATAAAAACTCCCTATCATTGGAAAATCTTTATTCAAGACTAATTTGTATCCTACCATAGATTGAAACGGTAGTCAATATTTATTATTTTCTCTTTTCACTTCAAAAAAGGACGTTAAGGATAAGAGAGACTTTGGAGATATGGTGAACGATAAACGCTGTCTTAAAAACCGAATTTTCAAGTGTGGAAAATGTATCGCTACGGTATAAATCAACGGCAGTTTGATCATCCATGCTTATTTGAAATCGAGTAATTAAAAGTTATATCAAAGCCGGATCAATTGATTCTATTTTCAATGTGTCCGTTTGAGCATGTTCAAGTTTGATCATGTTTGGTACAAAAAAATCGGCGTAGTACGAATACAATACCGGAACAAAATACAAAACAAGAATCAACGCAAAAGCAACTCCGCCCGCAATACTTAACGCCATCGGAATGATCATTTTTGCCTGAAACGAGGTTTCCATGACAATCGGTAACAAACCGCCGATTGTTGTTACCGACGTCAGCACAATAGGACGAAAACGGTTTTGTCCCACCATGATCAATGTTTCCCGAATCGCCGCGCCGTCATGGATTTTCCGGTTAATGAAATCAATCATGACAATCGAGTCGTTGACAATAATGCCGCTAAGCGCAACAAGACCAAACAAACTGAACAACGTCAGCGGTTCCCCGAACAATAGATGAGCCGCCGCCGCTCCCGTTAAACCAAACGGAATAATCGCCATAATAATAAGCGGTTGTAAATAGGAACGAAATTGGATCGTCAACGCAATAAACATCGCACACATTGCCAGACTGAAACCAATCATCATACTGTCCGCCGCTTCGTTCAGTTCTTCCTCGTGTCCTTCCCATAATACCATCACACCGGGATATTTTTGTTGCAACTTCGGCAGAAATTCCGATTTTAAAACGGCAATAATTGTACGTGCATTGACGCGGTTTTCGTCAACATCAGCCGAAACCGTAATAGAACGCTGCTGGTTGCGGCGCGTAATGGTTGTGTAACCGCGAACAACATCAATATCCGCCAGTTCCGTAATCGGATATTCGCCGGTTGCGGTGCGGAGTCGAATCTCATTAAAATCGCCCAGCGAACGCCGATCCTCGCGTGGATAACAAACCATCACCTTAACTTCATGCCTTCCGCGCTGAAGACGCTGCACTTCGACCCCATAATACGTTGCGCGAATCACATTTGCCAAATCTTCAGGATGCAACCCCATTGCCATTGCACTATCCTTGATTTTTAAACGAAATTCGTATTTGCCCGGCATGTCGCTGTCGGTAATGTCCTGCGTTCCTTCCATTTCCGCAAGATATGCTTTACACTCTTCAACAGCGGACTCCAATTTTCCGGCATCACTTGATTTTGCAACAAGAAGAAATTCAACGGCTCCGCCTGGAGGTCCATACGTTTGTGTTTCAAATGTTAGTTTGTCGGCTCCCGGTACCGCTCCGGTTACTTTTCGCCAACGCTCTATTATTTCCATACTGCTGACGGTGCGTTTATTACCGTCAATCAATTCAACGTGTACTCCGCCCTGATAACCGTTACCGTCTCCAGATACGCCAGCCATGTTACCGCCGCGCGTGGCGAGGGACATTCCCACAACTCGAAATGACCGAACCGCTATCGGTGTTCCAGATTTTTCGTACTCTTTGGCAACTTGCCAAAATGACTGTTCAATATGCCGAGTCCATTGATCGGTAACTTCTTCCGGCGTACCATTCGGAAATGAAACCGTAACAAGAATAGAATTACCGTCCATTTTCGGAAGAATCACAAAAGGAAGGGTTCCTGAAAAAACTAACGCAAGTGTTACAGCAAAAGTACAAAGGCAACCGACAATGAAAACGCTCCGGTTTCGTAACACCCAAACGATTGACGCTCCGTATAAATATCGGGTTGTCATGTCCATTGCCCAATCGGTATAACGGCTGAACCAACGGAACGGAATCAGCAGCCACGAGAAAATGTAGAAATATCCACCGAGCATTTGAAGAAACAAGTTTTTCCGATGGGCAAGATGACATGGAAGAATCGCAACGCATTCGCCGAGCGAAGCCAGAAGCATGACAACCATCACTACAGGAATACTGTAAATAATTTTTCCCAACATTCCCGCAACATATAATAACGGAAAAAACGCAATGATGGTGGTCAGCACGGACGCAAAAATGGACGGAAACACTTCCGTAATTCCATCAATTGCCGCACGAAGATAATTTTTGCCGCGATGACGATGCGTGTAAATATTTTCTCCGGCAACAATCGAATCATCCACCACAATTCCTAACCCCATGATAATTCCAAAGGTGGACATCATGTTCAGCGTAAAGCCGGATAAGTAAAGCCAGAGACTGGTTGCGCAAATCGCAAACGGAATTCCCATCGCAACCCAAAAAGCAAGTTTCATCTCAAGAAACAACACCAAAAGAATAAAAACAATAAGCAATCCCTGAACCCCGTTGCTCAACAGAAGTTGGAGACGCTCGCGGACTTCCACCGAATGATCGCCCCACGAAACCAACGAATAACCTTCAGGTAAAATTCCAGGACGATTTTTCTGTTCGATAAATTCATACACGTTATCAACCATTGCCAGCAGGTCTTCGTTTGTGTTGCGTAAAACATCAAGACTGATGACCCGTCTTCCGGAGATGGAAGTTACATCGTCGGGAATTCCGGTTTCCGGTGGCATGTAAACAGTTGCTAACGCGGTACCGTCGATAAATTCGTCGCGAATATTGGCAATTTCGTTCACTTTAATTACTGTCCCATCGCGGGAAGTGATAAACGGCAATTCGCCGATTCCTTGACCGTCGTAACGCCGATTATCGGTTCGGACATTGATTTCCTGCGACGGAGCGCGAATCGTTCCGCCCGGCGTCTGAATGTTTTCCGCACGGACAATGTTTGCCGCCTGCCCCAGAGTAAGATGATAGGAACGGAGCGTATTTTCAGGAATTTCAATATCAATCTGATAGTCTTTGGTTCCCACAAGATTGACCAGAGAAATACGCGGATATTGTAACAGCTCTTCCCGTAAATTTTCGGCAATTTGCCGAAGAGCAAGAGCGGATTCTTCGGAGCCGTCGTCGGGACCGAGAACACCGATGGAAATAATCGTTTCCTGCATTTTCATCCGTTGAACAATTGGCGGTTCCACCAGATCAGGAAATTGCGGACGAATCCGGTCAACAGCGTCTTTGGCTTCGTTGAGAACACGATCAACGTTTTTCACACTGCTGCGGAGTTCGATCAAAACCATCGCCGCTCCTTCGCTTGCAGTCGAGGTTATTTTACGCACGCCTTCAAGAGATTGAAGCGCTTCTTCAATTTTCTGACAGATACCGTTTTCCACTTCTTCCGGTGTTGCACCGGGATACGGTACAGAAACCATGATCTGTTCAATATCAAACTCCGGAAACGTTTCACGTCTGAGTTTCAAACCACAGATCACCCCAACAATAATAATAGCCGCCATTAGGACATTCATTGCCGGAGAATTGGAAACTGCCCAACTGAAAAACTGACGTAACATTCTCGATTGTACTCCCTAACTCTTTTTTGATGAAATAATAAAATTTGCTAAATTTTTAATAATAGAACATGAACGTGTTGCCGCATATCTCTGTAAAATCAATTTTTCAAATGTGTCCGGCTGAAAATAGTAAATGGTCTATGTTTATTTTTTTGACAGTGTAGTATCTGTTTCATTTGTCAATCAATATTTAATGTGCGACGGTAACATTTTTTGTTCCGGTGTTAATGACCTGAACATTTCCGCCTTCTACCGGAGCGGCAAGCGGTGAAATAACGACAAGATCGGTTGGCGACAATTCTTCCGAATTGGCGTAAAACAGTACGCCGTCCGAAACTGTTGTTGCAACGCGAATCGCATGACGGTGTAATTGACCGTTGGTTGCCGTCCAGATAATGTTACCGGGAAGTAACGCTTTTTCAGGAATCCGGTATAACGAAACGGCTGGTTTGGAATGAACAATAATAGAAACGTACATTCCTGAAAACAATGTCGGCGGTGCATTTTTGATACTGTTTTCGTGAACATGAACCGAACGGACAGACTGAGGATCATCAACTTTCACACGGCAGGGAACCATTCGTGTTACCGCATTGAGACTTCCGCCGTCCAATGTTTTGAGAGTTCCTTCCCACGCCCATTGCTCGCCGTCAATTTCATACAGAATTGTTGCCGGAGTCGGCGAAAAAACGTAACCGCCGTTTTCTGTTCCGGTTTGATGCCATATCCATTGAATTTGTTTCATGTACAGACTGCATTGAATTTCCAGTTGCGATGTATCCAGAATTTTTGCAACACTTGTTCCGCGCTGAATGAAAGAATTGACTTCAAAAGAATCCGAAGTAACAACACCGCCGAGCGGAGACTTGATTTCGGTGCGTTCCAGATTTAACTGTGCCGTTCTGACCGCGATTTCTTCTTTCCGAAGAGCAACCGCAAGTTTATTTTTTTGTGTTTCATAAATACGAAGTTGGTTTTCCAGTTTTTGAATTGTTTCCTCCGCACTCAACAGTGAGGCGTGAGCGGTATCTAATTCCGCCGCAGAAATGGCTTTACGTTGAGCCAAAATCTGATTCCGTTCCCAATCCCGTTTGCAAAGTTCAAGTTGTTTTGTTGCGAGTTCCAACTCTTTTTTTATATTCTCCGTTTGAACTGTATTTTCGGCGGTATTAGCTTTAGCTTGTTCGACGGTTTCGGTGAGTTGTTCGACTTCAAGTTTATAATCTGTCGGATCAATCCGCAACAAAATTTCTCCCGACTGAGCGGCATGTCCTAACCGACAGTTGTCCGATTTGTAAAGGACACGTCCTGTTATTTCCGATACGATATCGAGTTGCCGAAACGGAATGACTTCACCGTCGGTTTTGAAATCAATCCCGCCGTGATGCTGTTCAATAGGAACCGCTTCAACGGTATCAACCGCAGTGTGTTGATCGGTATTTTTCGAAATGGTTTTGGGAACCATCAAAACTCTTATCATAATTCCCGTCAATAACAGAAATGTCAAAGAAATTGCAGATTGCCAAAGAACAAACAAAACTGA
>JAIRYX010000302.1 GCA_031267635.1 Planctomycetaceae bacterium | reverse complement strand
TCGTTGGCAGATTGGGAGTTACTTTAAGTTGCTCAAGAGCGGCGGTCACGAGTTGGAACACTGGCAACAGGAGAGCGGTTTAGCAATACTGAAACGGTTATTGGTCGTATCAATGGCTTCTTCGTGTTGTTAAAAATCGACGATTTGTTAGACCTCGTGAACGACGACCCCAGAAAAATCAAAAAACTACCTTCCACGATCAAAAAACTCTTGAAAAGCACCGCGTAATATTTGTGGGAATACTTTTGGGTTAGAAGTCCCCTATAGTAAAGCCGTTCGGATAATTGCAGTAGTAAAATCTTTCGGATAACTCTACAGTTGCCGTGTGGATTTATTTGATTTGGGCGACGGAATAGTTGCAAATTTCTTATTTCGGCAAGGGTTGCGTCAAAATTTGCGAATGTTATACTTTAATGCAAATTGTCATTTAGTAAAAGCAATCTGTTAAATCATCAAAGGGATTCCAACTCAAATACGTAAAGCTTTACTTTTTTCATTTTATTACTTGTTGCAATTGCAAAAATAGAAAATTAAGTAAGCTTGGGTATTCTTTTAGAATCACTTAAAAATTCAATTCTTACAAAAATGTCAGAGCACGCCTTTCAAAAATGTATCAATCCGCAATGTGCCAAAAGTTATGCGATTGATGAAATTCACCATAGTTGTCCAGTTTGCGGAGAGCTTCTTGATGTTTCTTACGATTGGGATAAACTCAACGTTCCGAAAAAATTAAGCGATTTTGAAAAATACTGGAACGAGCGGAATATTCCACAACGTTTGAGCGGCGTGTGGCGGTTTCATGATTTAATGCCGTTTGTGCCGCTTGAGCAATGTGTGACAGTCGGCGAGGGACAAACATTATTACAGAACGCACAAGGAGTTGCGCCGTTTGTCGGCATCAATTCCGCAAATTTTTATTTGCAATATGAAGGACTTAACCCGTCCGGAAGTTTTAAAGATAATGGAATGGCTGGAGCGTTTACGCATGGAAAACTTGTCGGTGCAAAACGATCCGCTTGCGCTTCGACAGGAAATACAAGCGCTTCATTAGCAATGTATTGCGCTGTGACGAAATTGATGAAAGCGGTCATTTTTATCGGTTCGGGAAAAATCGCTTACGGAAAATTGTCACAAGCGTTAGATTACGGAGCAAAAACCGTACAAATTGACGGAGATTTTGACGATGCGATGGCGCGGGTTCAAGAAGTTTCAAAACGGCTCGGCATTTATCTTGTCAATAGCGTCAACCCGTTCCGATTGGAAGGACAGAAATCAATCATGTTCCGCATATTGGAGCAGTTGCGATGGAATCCGCCGGACTGGATTGTCGTACCAGGCGGTAATTTAGGAAATTCCAGTTCTTTTGGTAAAGCATTTATTGAATTGCAGCAACTTGATTTGATTAAAAAAGTGCCGAGAATCGCAATTATTAACGCATCTGGTGCGAATACGCTGTATCGGTTGGTCGAAAAGAACGGTTTGTCTTGGAACGACGGCAACTACGACCAAACACTTATTCGGAAATTTTATGCCGATATGACTGCTGAAGAGAGGCGTGCCTCGACGATTGCAAGTGCGATTGAAATTAATCGTCCGGTAAATTTGTCGAAATGCCTTCGTGCGATTGACTTTACGAGAGGTGTTGTCCGTGAAGTTTCCGAACAGGAAATTCTCGACGCAAAAGCCCAAGTCGGTGCGGGCGGCTTCGGATGCGAACCGGCAAGCGCCGCAAGTGTCGCTGGTGCAAAGCGTTTAGTTGCAGAAGGTGCCATTGGACGCGACGAGCAAGTGGTTTGCATTTTGACCGGACACCAACTTAAAGACCCCAACGCAACGGTCGCATATCACGGCATAGACGCAACGTTATATGAAAAATATCTCAAAAATCGCGGCGTAATCGAGACGCCTTATGCCAACCGTCCAATTTCCGTTGCTAACGATCTCGATAAAATTGTTGCGGCAATTGAAAATTGATAATTACGAAACCAATTTACAACTTATTTTGTAACTATTCAGTCGATCAAACTCACACAAATAAATCCGTAATTAAGGCAACTGAATAGTTACCTTAGTTTTAACCACAAATATACGAATTTAAATAACTAAACTCGGCACATCGGAAAATTCGTTTTCTAAGACAATGTTCATCGTTCATCATGTTCTCAAGTAAAAGAGCCGATCAGGATTTCAAAAACCATTGATTTTCTGAGACTTTCTCTAGATTTTAATTTTTTTTCGTTATGGATAACTGGGTTTGGGCGTTATTGTTGTTGGTTTTAGCAATCGCGATCGGGTTCATTGAGCTATTTGTGCCGTCTGGTGGTTCACTGACCGCCTTGGCAATTCTTGTGTTCATCGGTAGTGTTGTGTTTGCGTTTTTGCAAGGTACGGCATTCGGATCGATTTTTGTGGTACTTGTGATGGTTGGCGTGCCGCTTTCAATTTGGTATTTGCTGAAAATCTGGCAGACGACTCCTTTATCGCGACATATTTTGCTTGATCCGGCGGATGACCCGGCACTTTGGCGAGATGAAACCGTTGAAAAATATAAAACGTTAATCGGCAAAATGGGAATTGCAAAAAGTGTTATGACACCCGCCGGTCAGATTGAAATTGACGGAAAATGTTATGACGCGATAAGTGAAGGAATGGCGATTGACCCGAAAACTACGATTGTTGTCGTGCAAGTTGACGGCGTTCACATCACGATTCGGGCAGTCCAAAATGTTTCTGGACATTCATCAAATACAAGTCAAACTACAAAGATGGAGGAAACATGCGAATAGTCATTATGGGAACTGGCGGATTTGCTGTTCCGACATTTGAATGGCTGTTGGGAAGCAGTCACGATATTGTGATGGCAGTAACAATGCCGCTGCGCAAAACACATACGAAAAACGCCATGATGCCGGTACGAAATATCGCACAGGAGGCGGGAATTCCGATTTTCGATCCGGACAACATTAACGATCCTGTTTATTTGCAACAAATCAGAAATTGGAACGCCGACCTGTTTTTTGTTTGCGATTATGGCAAAATCCTTGCTCCGCACGTACTTGGAGCGTCGAAATTAGGCGGAATTAATCTGCACGGCTCGTTGTTGCCGAAATATCGCGGAGCAGCTCCGATTAACCGCGCGTTGCTCAATGGCGAACCGACTGTTGGAGTCAGCGTCATTCACATAACTCCAGAAGTGGATGCAGGTCCTATTGTGGCAATCTCAAAACCGATACCTGTTTTTTCAGAGGAAACAGCGATTGAAGTAGAAAAAAAATTGGCTATTGTTGGTGCGGAATTGATTCCAAACGTGATTGCGCAAATTGAAATCGGGAAAATTTCACCGATTCCGCAGAAAAATGAAGACGCGTCAAAAGCCCCGAAACTGAAAAAGTACGAGGGAAAGATTGATTGGCGTCGTTCTGCGACGGAAATTGTCTGGCAATATCAAGGATTGCAGCCGTGGCCTAAAATTTTTACGACATGTCGCATCAATTATCATGCGGATTCTGAGACCAAAGCGGAAAAAAACATGCGATTAATTCTCGGACATGTACGGCGGCTCGACGATAGCACGGCACGCGAAATCATGGAACATTTTGCGACAACAAATCCCGGCGTCTCGGTTGCCAATATTGTTTCCGGTACAGTTCTTGAAGCGTCTTCTCAACGAGTAAGCGTCGCAACCGGTTCAGGCGTATTACAAATTTGCGAACTACAACCGGAAGGCAGAACTATGATGTCCGCCGCCGACTTCTTACGCGGTCATCCGCTCGTTATAGGAGAGTGTTTGGGGAAATAGTAGCTCTTCTTATTTTTAACAAGGGATGTGTAAGAATTTTGGAACATTTGGCGGCTCTTTTTCAGCAGCTTCGCCTGTCCCAGAAGTTCCCACGCTACCCCTTGTGTCTCTCCAAGTGAGTATCAAAACTCCTCCCAAAATCGCAAAAATGCCTACGCAAGCAGTGTTAGCATATGTTCCGTTATAATGTTACTGAGTCGTTACCTGTTTTTTTCGTATTCCGAAACATCAACAGTTAATTCCGCAGATGAGCCGGAAGTCACTGCAAGTTTTAACGGGGTTGAAGAAGCCAATGTAAGAATGGAAGGTATCTCTTTTGCAAAAGACGCTTTCTTCTTTGCCTGTTCTTGCTCATAAGCTTGTTTTGCCGCCTCATCCCCATCAATTCCTGTGGGCATTGGGACTGAGGTGAATACAGGCGCTTTATTGATAAAAATCTTGTATTCACCAGATGGTACGCCGTGACCCGACCAACTTCCCAGAGTTGTATTCATTTTGGCAATACCATTGGAATCCGTTGTTCCTGAAACTGACCAGCTGCCTGAATTATTGCCGGTTGAAGTAAAGATGACAGTTGCATCGGCAACCGCAACAGTCCCCTTTTTTATAGTGACAGTAGCGGGAAACAAATCTGGGATACTATCGGGTTTTCCCGTACCGCAACCGGCAACCAACGACAAACACAATCCCGACAAAAAGATATATTTCAAGTATTTCATTTTATAATTCTTTCTATATTCGACACTTTTGAGATTTTCAAAAAGTGAATAAAACCACGCATCATAAGATTGATGTTTCAATCTTATGATGCGTAACCGACGTTTAGTAACAAAAATTATGGCGTTGTAGCGGTTTCTGTACCGTTTCGCGTTCCCATAGCTCCCCATGTACCGAAATAGGATGCACCGCTGTTGTTATAAGAAAGTGTTCCGTCATTGACGAGAGTATCATAGTTGGATACTTTACAGTTTACGGTATCAGACACAAAAGTAACGGAACCGTCTCCCATAGCCACCTGACATCCTCCGGTGTGATAACTTGAAGCCGTACAAATCACATGTTCAGCTTGCGTATTGGAAAAGGAAACAGAATTCGGCGGAAGGATAAAGAGTACCGCTGTGTAAACAGAATACGCGTCAGCCCAACGTCCACCACGATTTGAAGTATTGACGGCGCTTAATTCGCCGTTTGCCGCACGCAAGTTACGCCCTTCTTCGACACGGCTGAGTGGCATCCGATAAACATCACCACTGGCAATCGCTCCGACTCCGCCCTTGAGAGTTTTTATTTGTTGTCCCCACCCTGTAGTAATCGTGGATTCCGTAAAAAACGCCGTATTACTGGTACCATCGCTACATCCTGCAAGTGTGGATGTAAACTGGTCGCCGCGTCCAGCAACTCCACGTCTCAATGATGAAGAACCAAGCGACTCAAGGTTGTTATAAGATTCATCGCCGACATTGATACGATAACTGGTGACGCCAACGACTCCTGCAACCGGGTCTTTGGTCTCTTCTGAAGGACAAATGAACATGTTGAGGTTTCGGGCATACGGATTTTCTATTACAACGTCGCTGACCGTTACGGTTGCAGTGGTCGTATAGGGCTGAACCGTCCCAGCTTTGGACACATCAACAATTTTCTCATACCTTGCGGTTTGTTCGATATATGGCAAAAGATTTGCCGCGTACGCGATTCGCCCTTGCGAATTCCATGGTGTTCCGCTTGGGGCAAGCTCTTTTGACCAGCACGCATCGGGCAAATGGTTGCGAGCGTCATGCATCGTATGGCTTGCCAACACGATTTGTTTGAGGTTATTTGCACATTGCATTCTTCTCGCCGCTTCCCGCGCGGCTTGCACGGCGGGTAAAAGTAATGCAATCAAAATTCCGATGATCGCAATCACCACAAGAAGCTCGACCAGAGTAAACGCTCGGCGAACAGAAGATCGTTTTCCAAATCGGGCAGAAAAGCTCGCAATAGCGCGGGCAAACAAGAGGGAAATCGCACGTAAAACATGATTTGCCAGCCATTTTACGTACCCCCCCCCCCCGACATATTTTGGTGTAATCCAAGAAAATCAAACACTTTGTTTAGCTTTTTCATCGCTGAAACTCTCCTAATTCTAAGTTTTTTGAAATGGACTGCCAAAATCACTGTGATTTATGTCGGTCCAGAAATTATTCTATATGTTATTATGCGCAGATAAATTGAATCCGTCAATAGGAATTATTGAGATCGGGAGGATTTTTTTGAAAATATTCAAAATATTTTTTATACTTCAAAAAGAGAACGTTAAGGACAAGAGAGACTTGAGGGACATGATGAACAATGAGCGCTGTCTTAAAAACGAATTTTCAAATGGAAAAAGCATATTGGCATAAACGGCTCTTTCTGTATTTGGAGTTTTGAAATACCTTTGTTCACTTTGATTCCAAACTATTATCTCATGTTACGCAGGGGACTCAATTCCAAAAGTATTAACACAAGTTTTGGCAATATATATCGATTGCGTAGCATAGTCGGGGAAATTATTGTTTAGATATTTTGGTATTGCATTTTTTTTGTTCATTTTTTATTATTTCCGGT